>JAEUJR010000106.1 GCA_016793585.1 Archangium sp. | reverse complement strand
CCGCCGCCTCCGACGAAGGCCGACACCGCGCTGGTCGAGGCCTATCGCGCCCGCGGTCTCAAGATCGACGAAGACGCGCCCGACGTTTCCATCACGCGCGCGCAGAACCTGATGCAGGAGGCCACGCGCGCCGGCAACTACGCGCTGGCCCTCGAGTGGTGCGAGACGGTGCTGCAACGCTACAAGTCGCACCCCGAGTTCCTGCGGGCCAAGGCGTCGCTGCTCTTGATGATGGGCGAGCGCGACAAGGCCATCGAAGTCTACGAGGCGGCCGAGGCCGTCGAGAGTGACCCCGCCGTGCGCAAGAAGCTCGAAGAGCTGCGCCGGCAGCAACCCTGACGAACCTCAAGGAGACACCGTGCAGCTGCTCGGAATCGCCGTGCTCGCATTCATCGTGTGGTTTGGCTTCGCCGATCGCGACTCGACTCGCGCCGTCTCGGCGTTCGATCTTCACGCGCTCATCATGGTCGTCGTCGGCTCGTCGTCGGCGGTGCTGTTGTCGTCGTCGGCCCGCAACGCCCTGCGCACCGTGCTCGCCCTGAAGGAGCTCGTGCCCGGCCTGCGCTCGTTCCACGCCACCACCGAGACGATGGAGAAGGAGCGCGAAGAGCTCTGCACGCTCTGGAAGAACGGCCAACGCAGCGCCGCCGTTGCGCTCGCCGAGAAGTCGTCGTACTCGTCGACGAAGCACGTGCTCGAGCTCTTGCTCCAGCGTGCGCCCGAGGCCTCGAGCGCGAAGGTCTTCACCGAGCTGCGCCACGACGAGATCAGCGACTGGCAGCCCGCCATTCACAACTGGGAGATGCTCTCGAAGCTCGGGCCCGCGTTCGGAATGGTCGGCACCATCACGGGCATGATTCAGCTCTTCAAGAACATGTCGTCGGAGAACCTGAACATCGGCGCGGCCATGTCGCTGGCGCTGCTCGCGACGCTGTACGGCGTGGCCTTCGGCGCCGGCATCGCGGGGCCCATCGGCCACTTCTGGAACGGGCTGCTCGACGAACGCCTCGGCCTGCTCGAGCGCTGCGAGAAGAGCGTGAACGAGCTCGCGTCGCGTGGAGCGGGGGCGTGAGATGAGACGACGCTCCGGAGGAGAGGAGTCGTGGCTGTTGAGCTACGCCGACCTCATCACCAACCTGCTGCTGTTCTTCGTGGTGCTGCTGACCGCGGCGAACTTGAGCAAGGGCCGCATGCAGCAGATCGCCAAGAGCCTCTCGGGCGCCGAGCAACCGGCCAGCCTCGAGTCGATTCGCAAGGAGATCGATCAGCGCATCGCCGACCAGCAGCTGAAGGATCTCGTCTCGACGACCGTGACGAACGACGGCCTCGAGATCTCGTTGAACTCGGGCCTCGTCTTCGACTCGGGCAAGGCCGTCGTGCGCCCCGAGATGGAGTCGGTCGTCACCAGCATGCTCAAGACGCTCGAGCCGTACGGCAAGCGTTACAGCTTCGCGGTCGAGGGCCACACCGACTCGAACCCGGTGGCGGCAGGCGGCGCGTTTCAAAGCAACTGGGACCTCGCGGCCGAGCGCGCCATCGTGGTGCGTGAACGCCTCGAGAACGTTGGCATCCCCCGCGAGCGCGTGCGCGTCGAGGGCTACGCCGACACCAAGCCCCTTCCCGTCGAACAAACCCAGGGCCTCACGGTGGACCAGAAGAACGCCCGCCTGCGCCGCGTGGTGGTGAGGATCTACTGATGCGAACGACCCTGCTCCTGACGTGGTTCGCTTCGGTGGCGCTCGCGCAGCAACCCGCGGCGACGCCACCCGCTCCGGCAGCCGCGCCCGTCGCGGCCCCAACGCCCGTGCCTCCGCAGCGCACCATTCCTCCGCAGATCGTGCTCGAGGTGCGTGAGCTCGAGCGACAGTTCGATCAGGCGCTCCTGCGTGACTGCGCGCCCGAGCGGTGCTCGTCGAAGGGCTGCGTGTACCGAGAGCACCTCGCGGTCGATCTGCCCGCGAACACCACCTCGCTGCCAGGGCTGGGCGCGAACGAGGGCCCCGGCACCACCGCGCCGCAGCTGTACCTGACGCAGGCGCGCTGCGAGTTCACCCACGAGAAGTCGGTGCCCGCGCGCGACGTCGAAGCGCTCTCGCGCCGCCTCGAGCAGCGCCTCTCGAAGGGCTTCCTGCGCGTGGTGGTCTCGCGGCAGGTGCTCGAGCCCATCTCTCCGTCGCTCGCCGAGTCTCCGCCCGCGAAGGAAGAGAAACCGCCCGAGAAGAAAGAGGAGCCGAAGGTCGACCTGCCACCGCCGCCGCCACCGAAGTGGGACGCCGACGTGGCGCTTCGTGAGCTCTGGCAGGCGCTGCTGCCCCACTTCAGCTGGATGATCGCCGTCTTCCTCGCGACCCTCGCGACGATGACCATCATCTGGGCCGCGCGCCGCCTCGGGAAGGAGTCGCTCGAAGAGAAGGCCATGGCCGCGCAGCTGGCCAACGCCACGCCCGAGAAACAGGAGGAGCCTGTCGAAGAGAAGAAAGAAGAACCGGCTCCCGATGCAGACGCGGCCTTCGTCACCGAGCAGCAGGACGCGTGGGCCAAACGCATCTCCGACGCGCCGCTCGAGAAAGACGACGCGCTGGTCGGCCACCTGCTCCGCGAGTGGCTGCGTCAGGGCGAGTTCGCGCTGCTGGCGAAGGCCACCGTCATGTTCGGCGACCGGCTGTCGATGGCGTTCCAGGCCGACTCGACGCTCGCGCCCAGGAAGGCCGAGCTCGCGCAGTTCCTCAAGGCGCTCGACCCCACCACCCTGCCGACCGACGCGCAGTTCTTCCGCACGCTGAACCAGAACGCCGTCGCGGCCTCGCTGCTCGCCCAGGCCGACACCGAGGTCTACCGCAGCCTGCAAGACGAGTTCGGCTCTGCGGCCCTCGTGCAGATGATCGAGAAGCTGCCTCCGCGTCAGGGCGCGCTGTTGTTCGCGCTCGCCCCGCTCGACCGGCAGGACGAGGTGGCGCGACTGCTGCCCTACCCGCTCAAGGTGGGCGTGGCGCACCAGCTGCTCCAGTCGAACCGCAGCTCGAAGCAGGAGCGCGCGGCGCTCTTCGACGCCGTCGGCAACGCCCGTGAAGGCAGGCCGCTGAAGAACGGCCATCACCCGATGCCCGACGTGGTCGACCAGGGCCAGGAGTTCGACGCCGCGGGCGCGCTCTCGGTGTTGCTCTCGCACCTGGAAGACGCCGATCGAAAGCAGCTCTTCGAGCAGGCGCTGTCGGGCGACGGCTTCCCCGGGTGGTACGAGAACATTCTGTCTCCGCAGATGCTCCTGCGCGTTCCCGCAGAGCAGCGCGCCGATCTGCTGCTCGAGGTCGACGTGCGTGGCCTCGCGGCGTGGCTGTCGCTGCAACCCGCTGCGCGACGTGACGCGCTGGTGAATCAGCTCTCGGGCTCGGTGCAGACGGCCATCAAGGCGAGCATGTCGTTCGGTTCGCGGGTGGAGCAGCTCGACCTCGCGCGCAAAGGCCAGGGTGAGCTGGTCGCCTCGGTGAAGCGGCGCATCGCGCGTGGCGCCCTCTCGTTCCCCGAGCTCGTGAACTGACGATGCCTTCGACGCGCGCCACGCACCGGCTGCTGATGACCGTTCTGGCCGGCGTCGTCTCGTCGTGCGTGAACGACCCCATCAGCGGGCTGCCCGTCGGCTGCGGCAAGGTGGGCATCACCGACATCAACGCCAGCTTCGCCATCTCGGACGTGAGCTGGTTCGAAGACGAGCAGACGATGTTCGTCTTCTACCGGGCCGACGCCGAGCAGGGCTTCGGGCCCGAGACCGTCATCGAGCTGAAGTACCGCACCGACGACGTCGACGTGCCGTGGACGATTCTCGAGAAGTTCACCCCCGTGCACACGCACCTCGCCGTGGACTGTGGAGAGAAGGCGCGGTGCGGCAGCCTGAGCCTCAAGGTCGAGAAGCTGCCGCGCGACGTGGGGCTGCGCCTTCGCTACCACCGCAACGGCTCGACGGCGCTCACCTCGACGGTCAACCTCAACATCGTCGGTCTCGGCCCCGCCAACCTCGTTCGCAGCCTCGCGGTGTACGGGGTGTTCGACGAGAAGAACCAGCAGGTGCAGTGGCGCTCGCGCAACCAGTTCCCCACCATTCGCAACGAGCAGGCGACCGAGCTGGGGCTGCGTCGAACCTTCAAGGTGACCGACGCGACCTACGGCACCTCGCAGCTGCCCGGCCCCGAGAACCCGTACGCGTATGCGTTCTCGCCCGTCTGCCCCGTCGACTTCACCAGCCTGCCGTGGCCCGAACGCACGACGCTGGAGCGCGCCATCTTCGAGCCCAGCACGCTGCCGCTGGCGGCATCGACCTCACCCATCGTGTGCGCGAACGCGACCGTCACCGACGCGATCGGTGAGTTCACGACGACGGCCGTCGCGCGAAAGAACCCCGAGGTGCGCCCCGCGTTCCCCGCGCTGCGCAGCCCGATTCGGCCCAACACGCCGGTCGGCTTCATTCTGCGCATCTGCAACCGCGTCATCTCGCAAGAGCACCTCGACATGCAGATTCAGCGGTTGCTGGTCTCGGGCGAGCCCGAGATCTGTCTCGACGACTTCGACGCCGAGCGCTTCTCAGACCGCGTGGCCTCGACCATCAAGACACGCATCGACGCCCTGCGCCTGGCCGGGCAAGACATGGTGCTGGTGCTCGTGGTGCACCACGACGACACCACGGGGAAGATCGGCAGGGTCATCGAGGCGGCGCTCGAGCAGGTGCTGATTCCCGAGCGCGACAAGAGCTCGCCGCGGGTGAGCGGCGCCTTCCTCTTCGACAGCTCGGCGTACCGCATCACGTCGAACGCGCTGAAGTCGGTGGTGCTGTGGTGCCCGTCGCGGCTGATCAGCATGTTCGACATCGACGTGGTGCCTGCGGCCTCGGAGCGCGACTGCCCCATCGTGCCTGACCAGCCCGACCTGCTGCTGGGCCCCTTCAAGCTGAACCAGCTGCCGATACTCGCGACGCGTGAGCAGTACCTGAAGTTCATCGCCAAGTACTCGGCGGCACAGGCCGGCTTGATGAAGAAGATCACGTACTCGGCGCCCGAACGCACCGCCGTCTCAGAGAACGTGCCGGTCGGAGAGGTGGGCCTCGTCACGAAGTTCAACAACGAGACGATCAGCGCCGCGCCCGAAGACGCGTTCTCGTTCTGCGCGAGCGACGACCCGGGCATCGCGCGCGTGGTGGTGCAGCCGGTGGGCACGCCCGCGGGAACGCTCGTGCCGATCAACACGCTGCCGCGGCTGCACCGTGAAATGCCGTTTCAGCTCTACGCGCTGGGCCTGGGCTGGGAGTCGCCCTTTCTGCTCCGCGCCGAGTACCAGACGAGCCTCGCAGCCTCGGCCACCGTCGCAGGCTTCACGGTACCGTTCGGCATCAACAGCGCCGACGAGGACTACCTGGGCAACGAGCAGTGGAAACGCGACGTGTTCCCGCTCTCCGACGCGCTCGCGCAGTGCACGCGGTTCTGCGACCACCCGACGTTCGACTCCGACGGCGTGTTCCAGCCGCTCGCCTCGTTCCGCGTGGCGTTCGGCGAGCAGTGTTACCGCCCGAAGTTCCCCCTTCCGAACGAGGGAGGGTTCCCTCGTGATCCTTGAGGCGTTGGCCATGGTGCTGGTGGCGGCGGCGCCCGATGGAGGCGTCGCGGCGGCCCCCGTCGACCCTGCTCCCGACACGAGCATCGAGCGGTACCGCACGCCGCTCGAGGCGTTGACCGAGCGCCCGGTCGGAGAGGCCTCGCGCGCGGTTCGCTTCGACTGGCGCCGCTCGCGGGTGGGCTTCGGCGTCATCAGCAGCAGCCTGCTCGAGCTCAACAACTACTCGTCGTTCCGCATCGGCGGCTACGTGCGCAAGGCCCTGGGCAACGTGATGCTCGACGCGTCGGTCACGTACGTCTTCGTGTTCGGCTCCGACGCCACCGCCAAACTCGCGCTCACGCCGTACCGCCAGTTCGGCCGCCCCAACCGTCTCGAGCTCGACGTCAACTTTGGCTACGCCATCGCCGAGGGCGTCGTCACCTCACGGCCTGGCATCGTGCCGGCGGCGCAGATGGTGCTGACCGCGAACGCGGGCGTGCGGTACCTCTTCTACCCGGGTGGGCTGGCGGGCGTGCCCGCGCTCGACGTCGCGGGCGCCATCTTCAACCCGCGCATCAGCGACGCCGAGATCAAGAACCTCGACAAGGTGCGGCTCGCGGCGATGCAGGTCGATCGCGCGCGCTACCAACTGCTCGCCGGCTTCACGCTCGACATCTACTTCCAGCCGGGCGTCGCGGTGACGCCGCGGGTGATGATGGCGATACCCGTCTTCGGCGGCATTCAGGGCGCAGGCCTGGGCTGGTGGTGGGAGCTGTCGCTCGCCGTCGGAGCCGCGCTGTGAGCCTGTCGCTGGTGCTCTCGCTGCTCGCGGCTGCACCGGCGCCCATCGACGAGGTGCCACGACAGACGGCGGTCTTCTTCAACGCCCGCGTCGCGCAACGGCAGAAGAAGCACGCCGAGGTGCTGACGTTGTGGCTTCTGCGCAACGGGCTGGTCGACGCCGGCAAACCCGGCACGCACGATGGCGCGTTTCGTTCGCTCGTCTGGGCGGCCACCGGCGCCATCGGCATCTGCCAGGACGGCTTCCCGCGCGACGACGAAGACGACGGCGCCGGCCTGTGGCCGCTGGGGCTGCACAACCACATTCTCACCGCGAAGCAGGCCGACGAGCTGCCGACGCCCTACGAGGCGTTCGACGTCGGAAGACAGCAGCGGCTCATCTCGCTCAACGACGTGCTCGACGGCGAAGAGCTCGAGTCGGTCACGTTCTCTCAGACGAGCTGCTTCACGCCAGCCATCACGCTCTTCGAGTACGGGTACAACCCGCTGGGCGACTTGTCAGACCGGCTCGTGTCGGGCCCGTTGCTGCGGCGGCTGCTGGTGAAGTCGCTCGAGACGGTGCGCCGAGATCGCGTCACCACCGTCGCCGCCATCGAGGCGCGCATCTTCGATCTCGATCTCGCCCTCACCGAGCTGCGCAACCGCAAGAAGAAGGAGGTCGCCGTCGACGTCGCCTCCGAGGTGCGTGGCGCGAACATGTCGGTCGCCGCAGGGAAGCAGGCGGGCGCGCAGGCCGCGAAGAAGCTCGACGAGCCCCGACAGGTCGCCTTCCTGCAACGCACGCTGCGCTGGCAGCCCGCCGAGTGGCTCACGCTGAGCAAGACGCGCCGCGAGTTTCTCTTCTCGCATGCACGACAGCAGGCGACCGATCACCCGGCACTCCAGCGACTCACGCTCGGCATCGTCGACGCGCTGGTGGCGAAGAACGAGGGCGCCGAAGCGATGGGGTGGATTGGTACCATCGAGGCCGAGCTCGAGCGTCGCGACGTGTGGGACGGCGCGCGAGGTGAGCGGCTGCTCTCGCTCTCTGACGACTCGGGCTTTCGCGAACGTTCGGTCATCGCGCTGCATCGCGGGGTCGAGCAGCTCGAGCGTGGGGCGCTGGCCGATTCGCTGCGCAGCTTCGCCTTCGCGCTCAAACACTCCGAGACCTCGACGGTCGACGCGACCGTTCACCCGCTCGCGCGCCGCTGGTTGTCGTACGTGTTGTCGCGCTACGAGACGAACGCCGAGATCCTCGCGACGCTGAAGGCGCTGGTGCCCCGGCAAGACTTCAACCCCATCATCGAAGACCTCATCTGGGCGGCCGCGCTGCGGGCCGATGCCGTCTCGTTCGATCGCCTCGCGAACAGCGTGCAGCGCGGCGGCTCGTTCGACTCGAAGGTCGACCGCCTCTCGCTCATCGCGCACGGGAAGGCGGGTGAGCTGGTCGGCCAGCTGAAGGCGAGCGCGGAAGAAGGCCCGTACGACACGCTGCGCTTCACCCGGCAGCTCGTCGACACGCTCGAACGCGAAGAGGCCGACGTGCGCCGGGCCAACCGGGTGTTGCTGCAGCAGCTCATCGCGGTGCTCGACACCATCGCGACGCAGCCGAATGCGGCGAAGACGACCGAGAAGACCGCGCGAGAGCTCGCAGGCCGGGTGCAGGCCCTGCTCGAGGCGATGGGCAGCGGCGCGGGCCCGAACGCCGACGTTCGCGCGATGAACCTGGCCCACTCGGCGTTCGCGGGCTCGTTGAGGCTCGCGCCGTCGGATCCCCTGCCCTGGCCGTTCGTGCCCCCGAACGTCGAAGCGCCTTCGGCCTTCACGCCGTTTCAGCTCGTGCCGCTCGAGTGGCGTGACGAGCAGGGCGAGCTCGTCTTCGGCTGGAGGATCACCGAGTGACGCGCAAGGAGCTGCGAGCGGCGATGAAGGCGCAGCGCGCCGCGATGAAGGCCCAGCTGCGTGAGGTGAAGGCGCGCACCGAGGCCGCGCTCGCGAACGACCCGCACGTGCAGAAGGCCCGTCGGAGCCGCCGCCTCAAACGAATCGCTGCCATCGCGCTGTTGCTGCTGCTGTTGCTGTTGATTCGGTGTGAAGGCCCCGGCGGCCCGGGTGAACCCGTCGCCGTCGTCGACGCCGGCACCCCCGTCGAGAAAGAGCTCGTGAAGAAGGCCGTGGCGAAGGCGAAGCCGAAGAAGGTCTCGATCGCGCCGAAGCCCGTGGAGCGGCCTGACTTCGACACGCCTTCTCGCCTGCAGGCCGCGTGGGTCGACGAGTTCCGCATGCAGGTGGCGGCGCGTTCTCCCCGGCTCTCGGCGTGCTTCATCGGCAGCAACCGGCCCGGCGCCTTGCGGTGGACGACGCTCGTCTCGCTGCAGACCGGCGCGGTGGGCAATCACGAGTTCGAGTCGATGGGCGTCGCGGCCGATCTCACGAAGGCGCAGCTCGAGTGTCTGCAGGCGGTGCTGACGAAGCCCGAGTACCGGCTCGGTGACGCCGCCGTCGAGGGCCTGCCCGAGCGCGTGAGTCTGGTGCTCGAGTTCTGAGCTTCTGGCAGGGTGCGCGGCCATGCGCGCTTCGCTGCTGCTGACCTGCTTCGCCGTCACCGCCCTCGCCAAACCCCTCGAAGGCGTTCCCACCACGGGCGCCGCCGCCGCCGACTTCGCACCGAAGGGCTGGGTCGTGGAGACGTCGCTCGAGGGCGATCTCAACGGAGACAAGACCCCCGACCTCGTCGTGGTGCTCATTCAACAAGGCGACGGCGATCGTTCGCGCGCGCTGCTGTGGCTGCACGGCGCGGCGAAGGGCTACACGCTCGTCGACTCGAACGTGGGGCTCGTTGCGTGCTTCTCGTGCCTGGGCATGAAGGGCGGCGACGCGAAGCCCGAGCTCGAGATCAAGAAGAAGGTGCTCGTCGTCACGCAGTGGGGCGGCTCGAGAGAGAGCTACGGCGCGGTGCACCGGTTCCGGCTCGAGAAGGGCGTCGTGCGGCTCATCGGGGTCGACCACTCCGAGCTGGACACGCTGACGGGCGCGGGCACGACCACGAGCGCCAACCTGCTCACCGGAGTGACCATCGTCGAGCTGACGCCTGCCGAGCGCGACGAGAACGACCAGCCCACGAACGCGAAGCCAAAGAAGACGACCACGAAGAAGAAGCCTGCCCCCTTGCCCGCCTTCAACACCGTGAAGGAGTACGGCGAGTGACTACGGCGGCAACGCGCGATCGAGAATGTCGGGCCGAAGGTCGTTCACCTGGCCCCACGTCGCGTTGAGCCGATCGAGCCCGGGCGTCTGCGCGAAGTTGTTGATGTGCACGCCGAAGTCGAAGCGCAGCACCTCGAAGTTGAAGTACGGCAGCAACAGCCGCATGCCGAAGCCGGCGGTGTGCTGCAGCAGCGGCGTCGAGTCGAAGGCCGAGCCCACGTCGTAGAAGAGAACGAAGCCCAGGTAGGTGCCGAGCACGAAGGCGAGCGGCCGCGTGCGGTACTCGAGGTTCGCGAGCAGCAGGTTGCGCCCGGTGAACTGCTCCGCGAACGTGCCGCGCAGGCCCTGTGAGCCACCGAGCAGCACCTGCCGGTTGTTCAGATCGTTCCACCGCAGGTCGACCATCAACCGCGTGACGAAGCGACCACCCTCGAACGTGGGCGAGTAGTTGATCACCTCGGCGGCGAAGCGCTCGTTGGCAATGGTGGTGCCGGGCCTGAAGCGCGCTCCGCCCGAGGCCGAGACGGTGAAGAGGTCGTCCCACCGGTAGAAGCGATAACGCGCGGCCCCGCCGACCTCGATGAACTGCTGCGTGGTGATCGGCGAGGGGAACGCCCAGCGCGCTCCAGCCGTCGCGCGGAAGCCGAGCTGGTAGTCCTCCGAGAGCTGGTACGTGTCGAGGTTCTTGAGAATGCGGAACTCGTTGGTGAACGCCGTCGCGACACCTTCGAGGTACGTCGCGTTCTCGCTGCGCGGCAGGTAGTTCGTGGTGAGCCACGACGCCTGCTCGGGGCCCAGGTTCGACTCGACCATGGGCGTGTACTGCCGCACGTACGCGCCGGCGTTGAGGGTGAGATCGACCTTCACGCCGTCACCGAAGCGGCGCGTCACCACGGCGTCGAGGCCGAGCTCTTTCTGGTCGAACTGAAAGGGCACGCGCCCGGTGCCGCTCGCGTCGGGGTACGGCAGCTGCCACACGCTCGCGCCGCGATAGATGCGCCGCTTGCGCACGTTCCACGCGCCGTCGACGAGGAAGCCCCACGGCTGATCGAGCGTGATGATGGGGTAGCCGACGATGACCTGCCCGACGGTGCCTTCGACGGCGCCCGTCTGCCGGTTGAAGACGAGGTTCGCGGCCTCGGAGAAGCTGAAGCGCGACCCGAACAGGCGTCGCTCGGTGAACGACTGCCCGAGCGCGAAGGTGTCGAGCCGCAGCGTGGTGTCGAGCGAGAGGCTCTGCCCCCAGCCGTTGAAGTTCACCTCGACGAGCGTGAGCTGCAGGAACTGCAGCAGCGTTCCGATGAGCGTGAACGAGTTCGAGAGACGCAGACTCCAGCGGTCTTGCGTGACGACGAGCACGCTGACTTTTCCGTCGGGCGCCTTGACGGGCACGACCTTCGCCACCGCGAGAATGAAGATGCGGCGCAGGTTGCGTTCGGTCTCGAGCGCGCGGTCGGCGCTCCAGGTGTCTCCCGGCTTCAGCAACACCTCGCGGCGCACGACCGAGTCACGCGTCTTGATGTGGAGGATGTCGAAGAACTTCGGGTTCTCTTCGGGGAAGATCTCTTCGCGCTCGACGAAGACCTGATCGATGGCCTTGCCGTTCGGCGTCGGGTCGAGTTCGAGAGCGCGGCGCGTCAGGCCCCACTGCACGAGCCGCTCCTCGGGGCCGGCAGCCGACGTGTCGGGCGCGGCCGAGAGCAGGGCTGAGACGAAGAGCGCGAAGCCGGTCACCTTCGGCGAACGCTAGCGCATGCGCTCAGCCACGCCGCGTCAGTTCTCGGGCACCCACGTGAGCAGCTGCAGCGTGTACTCGTGCGAGCGCGACGGCCATCGCTGGGCGTACAGCTCGATCTGCACGGGCTTGCCGACGCTGGTGGTGTCGAAGAGGTTCGAGCCTGGCTCGAAGCAGGTCTCGACCAGGACCCCCGGCGATGGCTCGGTGTCGCGACACGACAACACGATCTGAGGCTGGCCAGGCAGGTTCGCGGCGATTCCCAACAGCCCGACGTTGAAGCCGCCAGGGTCGAGCGTGACGGTGAACAATGGGTCCGCTGTTCCCGAGGTGAGCTGGTCTGGAGCGTCGGCCAGCGCCACCGACTTGAAGGGGCTGCAGGCCGAGACCGGAGCGACGAGAAGAAGCAGGAGCAGCGCGCGCATGGGCGTGACGCTCTGCAAGGCCGAGACCCTCGTGGTGCCCTCGCGCGATGACAGCAATGTCGGTTCTGGGCAGTGGCGAGTGCTCTTCACCCTGACGCCAGTGTCGGACTCCAGCCAACGAAGCCATCGCCCACGAAGCGCACGTCGAGCCCCGGTCGATGAAGGGCGTTGGCCGACGCGACGAAGGACTCGAGCGGGTCTGCAGTTCGAACGCGCTCCCAGACTTCGGTCCACGCGGTGAAGAGCGCGTACACCGCGGTTCCCGGTTTCACGTCACGACGCAGCTCACGCGGCAGCACGTCGCGAAAGAGCCACGGAGAGAAGCCGCGCGCTCCGTCGGTGTGCAGCACCAGCGCCTCTTTCGACAACGTCTCGCCCCGACGGCGCAGCACCCAGAAGGCCGACACGTGCCCTTCGATGTCGGTGCTGCCTTCGAGACACACGCCGCCTTCGACGAGCAGCGGCAACACGTCGGCGTGAAGCGTCTCTGCTGCGTCTTTCGTGAGCCCACGCCCCACGTTCGCGAGGCGAATGAGCGCAGACGGAGGCTCTGCGCGGAGCGTCTGCAGGTCACCCGCGAGGAACCGGAGCTGCGGGAACTCACGACGCGCGGTCTCGACGTGCGCGCCGTTCACCTCGACGCCGACGACTTCACGATCGGGAAACGCGAGTGACAGCTCGTGCGTGGTGACAGCCGAGATGCCGAAGCCGACGTCGGTGAAACGCCCCGCAGGCAACGAGCCGCTCAGCTCGAGCCAGCGATTGAACGCCTGCAGCCGGCCAGGTCGAGTGCGAGCCCGCAGGCGTCAGCTCACTGCTGAACGCGAACCGAGAAGGTGCTGGTCGCGACGGGAGCGGAGCCGGCGTTCGCCGAAGGAATCAGGCGCGCACGGGCGGTGAACGAGCCATCGAGCTGCAGGCCGTCGCGGTCGGCGAGCGGAAGTTCGGCGGTCCACGTGCGGCTCTGGCCCGAGGCGAGCGTCACCGAGGTCAGCGCCATGGTGCACGCACGGTCATCGGAGAGGCGCTTCACGACGAGCCCGCTCGACGAGACGACCTCGATGTCCATCTGGCAACCGGTGCGGAAGTTCCACGTCTGCGAGGTGGCGCTGCCGTTGGTGACGGTGAAGGTCGCGCGCGCGCTGGCGGTGACCTCGTTCGACGGGCACGGCGTGGTGATGCAGCGAATCGTGTTGGGCTTGTTCACGTACGACGTCTTGTCGAGCGTGAGGCTCGCCGTGACGGTGCCATTCACCGCGGGGAACCGCTTGGTGCCGACGGTCGCGGTCTTCAGGGTGAAGCGCTCGCCGCGGCCGGTGCGGAAGCCGACGAGGCCGACGTTCGCGGCGAAGGTGAGCTCGGTGAACGCGGGCGGCGCGCAGAGCGCCGTCTTGCTGGGGATCTGCTCGATGGCGATGGTGCGCGTGTCGGTGAAAGCGCCAGCGGCCGTCGTCGCCGTCACGCCCGTCGCGCTGCGGCGGTACTTCGCGCCAGTGCAGGCCTCGGTGCCCACGTTCCACGACGAGCTCGCGAAGCCGAAGCGCAGCCACGAGGTCCACGCGCGCGAGGCGTCGTCCCACTTCATGAGCGTGTTCGCCGACGTCGAGCTGACGCCGACCCACGTCGCTGCGGTGGCGAGGCCCGTGAGCGAGCCCATGCCGTTCGAGACGGAGTCGAGGCGCAGCGTGCGGGTGGCTCCGGTCGTCGACTCGAACGTCCACGTGTTGCCGTTCGCCATCGGGAACCACACGGCCGCACTGCTCGACGAGGTCAGCTCCCCCTCGGTCGTGGCGACCGACTCGTCGGTGTCGACGTCCTGCGCGTCGACGAGCATCTGCGCATCGGGGCCGCAGGCAGCGAGGACGAGGGCGATGGACGAGGCGAACAGTGCGCGAATGGTCATGACGGGCTCCCCACTTGAAAGACGAGGACCCCATGCCCAAGGCCCACAGTGTCGTCAAGTGTGGGCGGGCACCTTCGTAACGCTGGAGGTCAGATGAAGAAGACGAACTTGTCGAAGGCGCTCCGAAGGCCGCGGGATGACGAGCGACGCGGTGCGGGGGTGCATCGACTGACCCTGCGAGGAATCGCCCTTCAGCGACGAATCTCGAGCGAGCTCGCCGACGAATTGCCGCACGAGTTCTGGCACTGGCTGAGCGACTTCGACGTGAGGAAGAAGTCTGCCGAGGTCGCTGGCGAACAGAACGCCTTCATCGACGAGCTGATCAGACGCCTCGAGAGCGACGAGCGACTCGACGACGAACATGCGCCGACGCCGAAACCGCAGAATCAGCGAAGGCGCATTGCCTTGACCGTGATCGCCTGCCTGGCGACTGCAGCCGGCGTGACAGAGATGCTCGATACGGGGGCTCCGCCAGCACGTGATCGGGTCGAGCGCGCCGACGCAGGCGTCAGCGTCCCTTGAGCCACGCGACGAACGCCATCGCCACATCGCGCTCATGCTCCGGTGGCCGGCCGGTCAACGCATCGAGCTGGTAGTGCATCACGCACCCGCCCTCACGTGCCTCGAACCAGATGTTCCCCGAGACGCCGTCACGCACACCCGACGACGGCACCCACCGCGCCTTCAGGTTCACGTCGTCCCACGCGTAGACGAGCGCGTAAGCGAGCGTCTCGCCGAACTCGTAGAAGACCTCGAGCGCGCGCCCATTCGCGTCTGCGCGAACGAGCTTCACCTTCTTGATTCCCGGCACCCAGCGACGCTGCTGCTCGACGTCGGTGAAGGCGCGAAACGCGTCGGCGGCAGAGATGGGGAGCGACTGAACTTCCATGAAGCGCGCAGTGTGCCGCCGTCGTCAGAAGCCGCTGTGACGACCACGTAACATCGCTCAGGGAATCGCGACGTCGAAGCCGACGAAGAACTCTCCGAGCTGCTTGTCGACCTTGCCCTTCACGGCCTTGCCACCAAGCGCCTTCGCCAACGTCTCGGCCGCGGCCATCGTCTTCGCATCGGCCCGCACCACGACGCCGGGAGCCGCCTTCGACGACTCCGAGCCGCCCGTCACCGCGAAGCCGGCGCGTTCGATGAGCAGCTCCTTCTCCTTCCGCTGCTCTTGCGAAGCCACGTACACGAACGCCGTGGGGCCGACGAACGCCTCGACCATCTCGGACGACACGGGCTCTCCGCCGCCCGCCTCCATCGTCAGCACGAACACCGCGCGGCGCCCGGTCGGGTCGAGGAACGCCGCCGCCGTCGTCTTGCGAACCTTCTTCCCCATGTTCTCGGCCAGCATGCTGGCGCGCGTGTGGGTGACGCCGAGCCGCTCGGTCACCAGCTCGACCTTCACGGTCTTGCCCGTACCGCCCCACGTCGTCGCTGGTTTGCCGTCGGCGCGAATCGACGTCTTCACGCCTTCGAGTGACTCCAGCTTCACGATGGGGTTCTTCTGCTTCCACGCCTCCCACTTCGCGACATCGGAGCCCGGCTTGAGCGGCCCCTTGCCATCGAGCGGCCCGACCTCGAGCTCGAACTCCTCTTCCGTCGCCTGCAGTTGATGTCGGCTCACCGCCAGCTTCGCGAAGTGCGGAGCGTCACCCCACGTCACCCGCCTCGACGTGAGCCAGACGGTGCGATCGCCGTCCTTCGTGAACCCGAGGAACTCGCCTTCATCGAACGTGAGGGGAGCACCGGTCAGCATGACGGCAACGAGGGTCGAGAGCATGGGCGACAATGTCTCGACGAACTTTCCCTTCGCAACGAAATCCGAGGGGCGGTGAGGCGCGCGCGCGACGCGGCGGGTGCTATCTGCCGAGGCATGAGCGCTGCGCCTGAACTCGACACCTCACGACCCAGCCCCATCGATCGCATTCGCACGCTCGAAGAGCTCGGGCCCCGCCGCCTCACGGGAACGCCGACCGAGCGAGCCGCGCAGGAATACCTCGGCAAAGAGCTCGCAGGGCTCGGCTACCACCTCGAGTGGCGCAGCTACCGCTGGTCGCAGAGCCTCTA
>JAEUJR010000088.1 GCA_016793585.1 Archangium sp. | reverse complement strand
CCCGCCGAAGATGCGATCAGCCACGGCGGTGATGCGATCGACGTCGATGTCGCCCACGACGTAGAGGTGACCGAGCATCGGGCTGAGCCGCGTCTGGTGGAACTGAACGAGGTCGGCGCGAGACATCGACTCGAGCGACTTCTTCTGGCCCAGCGTCTCGTGACCGTACGGGTGGTTGCCCCACATCGCGCGAGCCCACGCGCGTTCACCCAGCGCGCCAGGATCGTCGAGCTCGTTCTGCAGCTGCGCGAGCGTTCGCCGCCGCGCCATCTCGATCTCGGCGTCGGGAAAGTCGGGCGACAACAGCACCAGACCCATCAGCTCGAGCATCGGCTCGAGGTGCTTCGACGGGCAGCTCAACGAGACGACCACGTTCTCTTCGTTCGCGTACCCACCCATGGCCGCGCCGACGAAGTCGATCGCCTCGCTCAAGTCATCAGCCGTTCGGCCACCAGCGCCACGACGGAACAGCCGCGCGGCGAAGTCGGCCACGCCCGCACGCCCGGCGGGGTCCCACACGCTGCCTCCCCGCATCACGAGCCGAACCGCGACGAGCGGCAGCGGCCCACGAGGCACGAGGTGCAGCGTCAGCCCATTGCCGAGCTTTCGCTTCTCGTGCGGAGGCAGCTTCAGCGGACGCAGCTTGAGCGGCGCTTCGGTCTTCTTCGTCTTCATGCCTCGGCCCCGTTCGTGGGGATGAGCGTGACGACGTTGCGGCGTTCACGGCTGAGGTACTTCTGCACGACGCGCTTCACGTCTTCCGAAGTGATGTTCTCGTAGGCCGAGGGCAAGGCGAGGCCACGTCTCCAGTCGCCGAGCATCATCTCGTAGGTACCGAGCGCGTGGGCGCGGCCGCTGTTGGTGGTGAGCTCGCGCATGAGCGTGGCACCGAGGTTGTTCTTCGCTTTCTCGAGCTCGCGCGCGTCGAGGCCGTCTTTGCCCAGCCGCTCCAGCTCGGCATACAGCGCGTTCTCGGCTTCGGCGGGCGTGCCGCCAGGTTTCAGCTCGAGGCCAACGGTGAAGGTGCCTGGGTCGAACCTCCAGGTCCAATCGACGCTGACACCGACGGCGACTTCGAGATCGAACACGAGGCGGCGCGTGAGGCGGCTCGACTGGCCGACCGACAGCGCGTACTGCACGACGTCGAGCACGAAGGTGTCGCGATCGTCACCCTTCGGCCCACGCCACGCGATCATCAACGAGTGCGCCTGCGCCGGGTGATGCACCTCGGCGCGACGTTCACCCTTCTGCTCGGGCTCGGCGTCGAGCACCGGCGGCGTTCCCGGCCCGGCCTTGATCGAGCCGTAGTACTTCTTGATCAGCGCCAGCGCCTGCTTCGGGTCGAAGTCACCCGCGATGTACACGGTGGCGTTGTTGGGCGCGTAGTAGGTGCGGAAGTACTCGAGGCAGTCTTCGCGCTTGATGTTCTCGATGTCGCCCATCCACCCGATGACGGGCCAGCGGTACGGGTGGGCCTTGTAGACGAGGGCGCCGAGCTCTTCGTCCATCATGCCGGCGATCTCGTTGTCGACGCGCAGGCGGCGCTCCTCCATGACGACCTGACGCTCGCTCGCGAGCATCTTCGGCGTGACGGCGAGCGACTTCATGCGATCGCTCTCGAGATCGATCACCGTCTCGAGCGCCTCGGCCATGAAGTCCTCGTAGTAGACGGTGAGATCGTTCGAGGTGTACGCGTTCGAGCTGCCGCCGTTCGACTCGAGCACCTTGTCGAACATGCCCGGGCCGTACTTCTTCGCGCCGTTGAACATCATGTGCTCGAAGAGGTGGCTGATGCCGGTGATGCCCGGGCGC
>JAEUJR010000087.1 GCA_016793585.1 Archangium sp. | reverse complement strand
TCCAGCAGCTCCCCGACGCTGACGCCACCCGCGAGCCGCTCAGCGAAGACTCGGCTCCGCACGTGCTGGCGCGGCTGCTCCACGACGCCACAGTGAAGGCGCTGCGGGCGCTCCCGGCCGAGGGGCGGCTCGACGCGCAGCTCGAGCTCGCCAACCGGCTGCTCGCGCTCCTCTCCGAGGCCTCCACGCACGCCGGCCTCTCGCGTGACGACTGGCTCCGACGCCCGGCAGCGCTGCTGCTCGCCATCTCGAAGCGCGCCGAGCAGCGGCTTGGCTCGGGTGAGGTCGTGCGCCCGAGCCTTCCGTTGCGACACAGCGACCTGCTGGTGAACGGGCCGCGCGACCTTCGCGTGGGCAACGAGGTTCGTCGAGAGCTGGCGTCGGCCGACCGCGTCGACCTGCTCGTGTCGTTCGTGAAGTGGACTGGGGTGCGGCTGCTCAAAGACGAGCTGCGCGCCTTCGTGAGCCGGCGGCCGGGCGGTTTGCGCGTGCTGACGACGACGTACATGGGCGCGACCGAGGCCAACGCGCTGGAGTTCCTCATCGGCGAGCTGAAGGCCGACGTGCGCATCTCGTACGACACTCGGCGAACGCGCCTGCACGCAAAGGCCTGGCTCTTTCACCGTGACTCGGGCTTCTCGACCGGCCTCGTCGGCTCGTCGAACCTCTCGTCGGCCGCGATGCTCGACGGCATCGAGTGGAACGTGCGCCTCTCGAGCGTCGACAACGGCGCGATTCTGTCGAAGTTCATCACCACCTTCGACCAGTACTGGGCCGACGGCGAGTTCGAGCCGTACGACCGCGAGCGATTCTTCGCGAGCACCCAGCACCGCGACGAGGCGCGTGACGCCCTCGCCCGCGCCGTGCAGCTGCGCCCCTACCGTCACCAGCAGCAGGCCCTCGACGCGCTGGCGACGGAGCGCTCCCGCGGGCACCACAAGAACCTCATCGTCGCGGCCACGGGCAGCGGCAAGACGGTGATGGCGGCGCTCGACTACGCGCGGCTGTGTTCGCCGGGCCATCGCCCCTCGCTGCTCTTCGTCGCGCACCGCCAGGAGCTGCTCAAGCAGAGCCTCGCGACCTTCCGCGCCGCGATGCGCGACGGCCACTTCGGCGAGCTGCTGGTGGCCGACGAGCGCCCTCAGCTGGGCAGCCACGTCTTCGCGTCGATTCAATCGCTCCACGAGCGGCGGCTGCAGACGCTGAAGCCCGACGCGTACGACGTCGTCATCGTCGACGAGTTTCACCACGCCGAAGCAGACACCTACCGGGCGCTGCTCGAGCACCTGAAGCCACGCACGCTGCTCGGCCTCACCGCCACCCCCGAACGCGCCGACGGCAAGAACGTGCTGGCGTTCTTCGACCACCGCCTCGCCTTCGAGCTGCGCCTGTGGGACGCCATCGACCAGGGCCTCGTGGTGCCGTTCCAGTACTTCGGCATTCACGACGACACCGACCTGTCGACGGTCGACTTCCGCGCGGGCCGCTACGACGTGAGCGCGCTCGAGAAGCTGTACACCGCCGACGACGTGCGGGCGCTCGCGGTGCTGAAGGAGGTGGAACGGCAGACGCCCGACGTCAGCGCGCTGCGGGCCCTCGGCTTCTGCGTCAGCGTCAGACACGCGGAGTTCATGGCCGCCTTCTTCAGCAAACGCGGCGTCCCCTCGCTCGCGGTCTCGGGCGAGACGCCGGCGAGAGAACGAGCAGAGGCGCTGCGGCGGCTCGCGAACGGCGAAGTGAAGGTGCTCTTCTCGCGAGACCTGTTCAACGAAGGCCTCGACGTGCCGTCGGTGAACACCGTGCTCTTCCTGCGGCCGACCGAGAGCGCGACCGTGTTCCTTCAGCAGCTGGGGCGCGGGCTTCGGCACGAGACGAACAAGGCGTGTCTGACCGTGCTCGACTTCGTGGGCACCGCGCGCCGCGAGTTCCGCTTCGACGAGCGGTTCCGCGCGCTCACCGGCCTGTCGACGAGACGCGAGGTGGAGCGCGCCATCGAGGCAGGCTTCCCGCACCTTCCGGCGGGCTGTGAGATTCGGCTCGATCGGCGGGCGCAGAAGGCGGTGCTCGACAACGTGCGCGCGCACCTCGGTTCGCGCCGCGCAGAGCTGCTCGCGGACCTGAAGGGCCTCGGCGACGTGCGGCTGCCGGTGTTCCTCGAGCAGACCGGCCTGACGCCAGAGGAGCTGTATCGGGAAGACGCGAGCCGCGCGCTCACCAACCTCAAGCGTGAGCTGCGGCTGCGACCGGGTGACCAGCTCGACTTCGAACCGGTGCGTGCGCTGGGGCGAATGCTGCACGTCGACGACGAGGTTCGGCTCGCACGCTGGCTGCAGCTGCTCGACGCTCCGAAGCCACCGGAGCTGCGAGAGGACTCGCACCTCTTCATGCTGTTCGCGGTGCTGGGCTTCGTGAACTCGCCGGTCTCGGAGCTGCCGCGGCACTTCGAGCAACTCTGGCGCGAAGGCGACCTGCTCGAGGAGCTGCGCGACCTGCTCGGGCTCATGCTCGACCGCATTCGCCGGCCGACGTTCGAGCTTCCGCGCTCACCGTTCCGCGTTCACGCGACCTATTCGCGCGACGAGATCAGCGCGGGCCTGCTCGAGCTGCGCAAGGGCAAGCTGATCAGAACGCAGGGCGGGGTCTTCGCGTCGAAGGCCGCCCGCGCCGACGTGCTCTACGTGACCCTCGACAAGGACCCCGACCACTTCACACCGACGACGCTGTACAACGACTACCCCATCTCGCCGACGCGCTTTCACTGGGAGTCGCCCAGCGCGACGAAGGCCGAGTCCGAGCCGGGGCGCCGCTATCGAGGCGCGGGCCTGGACCTCTCGTGGCGCACGCTGCTGTTCGTTCGCCGCTCGAAGTACACGCCCAATGGAGCGACGGCGCCGTACCTGTTCCTCGGGCCCGTTCGTTACGTCTCACACGAGCGTGAGAAGCCGCTCCAGATCATCTGGGAGCTCGACCGGCCCATGCCGCCATCGTTCTTCGCCGAAGCCAAGGTCGCAGCGGGCTGAACACAGGCACTTCACTCTTTCCAATTCTCGAACGGTCACTGTGTTGGCTGACTCGGGGAGCTGGGCGAAAATGAGGTGCATGAGTGGTGGGGTCTGGCAGCTGCTCGACGGGGCACCCGACGCGATGATCGTCGTCTCGCGAGACGGCCGCATCGTCTTCGCAAACGCCATGACCGAGCAGGTGTTCGGCCTCACGCCGTCGTCGCTCGTGGGGCAGCCGCTCGACGCGCTGCTCCCGGCTCACGCGCGCACGAACCACGCGACCCACGTCGAGCGCTACTTCGCGAACCCGCGGCGACGGCCCATGGGCGCGGGCCTCACGCTCAGTGGGCGAAAGGCCGACGGCACCGACTTCCCCGCCGAGATCTCCCTCAACCTCACGGCCGAGGGCTTCGTCATCGCCGCCATTCGTGACGTGACCGAACGGCAGCGCGCCTCGCACCGGTTGGCGACGCTGGGAGTCCTCATCGGAGGCGTCGCGCACGAGCTGAACAACCCGCTCGCCGCGCTCATCAGCAACGTGCAGGAGCTCGAACATCGCAAGGCCGAGCTGCCACCAGACCTGCTCGAGCCGCTCGCCGACGCGGTCAGCTGCAGTGAGCGCCTGCGCAGCATCGCGATGGACCTGCGGACCTTCTCACGCGCCGACAACGCGCCGCTCGGCCCCGTGCAGCTCGACACCGTCGTCGCCGCCGCCCTGCGCATCACCGGCGGGGGCCTGCGCCGCAAGGCGACTCTCGTTCAGCAGCTGCGGCCCGAGACCTGGGTGAAAGGCCATGAAGGCCGGCTCGGCCAGCTCGTGCTCAACCTGCTCGTGAACGCCGAGCAGGCGCTGCCGTCGGGCCCCCCCGAGGCACACCACGTCACCGTGTCGGTCGCGCGCAACGACGATCGCTCGGTGCTGCTCTCGGTGGCCGACGACGGGCCCGGCATGGCGAACCACGTGCGCGATCAGCTCTTCACGTCGTTCATCACCACCAAGCCTTCGGGTCAGGGCACGGGCCTGGGCCTCAGCATCTGCAAGCGCATCGTCACCGAGCACGGCGGCTCGATTCGTGTCGAGAGCGAGCCAGGCCGGGGAGCGCGCTTCCTCATCACGCTCCCCGAGCTGACCTGAGCCTTCAGGCGAACGGCCGCACCATCACGGGCTGGCCGACCTTCACCTCACCGACGTGCGCCTTGATCTGCGCGTACTGCGGGTCGCTCGGCGGGTACGTGAAGCGCGCGTCTCCGAGGCCAGCGCCTTCGGCGCGAAGGTCGAGCACCAGGGTTCCATCTTCGAGCAGCGTGGCGACTCCGATCGTCTCGTTCATGACTGACCTCCGTTCAGCGTGGTGTCCCAGTAGCGCGCCAGGTTCGGGTAACGGCGCCGGCACTCGGCCGGGTCTTGCAGGTAGAGGGCGAACGTCTCGGCGTAGGCCTCTTCACGACCCGCGTTGCCCTGCTGCTGCAGGTAGGGCGGCATCGCGTCGCGGTCGGCCTCGTACGCGCGCTGGAACTCGGCGCTGTCGCTGGGCTTGCCGCCGCGGAAGTCGAGCGAGTGACCGGCCTCGTGCAGCACCAGGTTCGCCGAGCCGTGGTTGCTGCCGGTGGGAGGCACCTGTCGTGAGCCGTTCGGCCCGGCCTGCGTGGCGACGACGACTTCGTTGGTGTCGGGCATGAACGCGCCAGGCACCTGGTCCCACGTCTTGCCCGGAGGCCAGCCGCGCGGCTGCACGCCGCGAAGGTCGGTGCGTGCGTCGGTGACCGAGCCGCGGGCGGCGACCACGCGGGTGCCGTTGCGCTCCATCTGCTCGAGCTGAGCGAGCGGCATCTTCTCGAGCTCACCCACCACGGCGTCGACGTCTTCCTGCGTGGCGGAACCACCAGCGCGAACGAGGCGGCGCGCAGCGGCACGACGCGCTTCGAGATCGTCCGAGCCGCCAACGGCCGAGGGGCCCGAGGCACCTTCGGCCGGCGCGGCACCACCCGCGGCGGGGTCGGACGGAGCCTCTCCACCGGCTGCGGGAGCCTGCCCACCAGCAGCGGGCGTTTCTGCACCACCCCCGGGCGTCTGTGCACCACCAGCCGGTTGCTGTTGCGGACGACGCCGACGGCCGATGTACTCGAGGCCCATCGCTCCGAACGTGTCTTCGCCCGCGCGACCATCGGCGCGAAGGCCCTTCGCCTGCTGATACGCCTTCAGCGCCGCCTCGGTGCGCGGCCCGAACTTTCCATCGACCTCACCGACGTCGAAGCCCGCGTCACGCAGCGTGCGCTGCAACCGCTCGACGTCTTCTCCTCGTGAGCCACGGCGCAGCACGCGCGTCATCGGCACGTCGTTGGCTGGTCTCGTGGCTGCAAGGTTCGGGTCGAACCCATCGCGCACCTGCAGCAGGTCGATCTGCGGCCGCTGCACCTCTTCGACACGCCCGGTCGCCGTCGTCTGGCGAACCTGCTGCGGCGTCGAGACTGCGACTGACTTGATCATCTCGAGCTCCTCGTTTCGAAACTGCGTTGTGCGAGGAGGATGCGAAGGCCTGTGAAGCCCGTGCATCGCGAACAACATCAGCCAGTTGTCGAAAAGTGCGCCGAGAACGCTCGCGAAACTGTCAACACTCGAGACAGCTTCAGACGAAGCGCCAGTCGTACGACGGCACGATGACGGGAGACGGCATCAGCTCGAGCGCGCGTTCGAGCTCGAAGTGCGCGTCCCACAGCGCGCGGCAGAGCGCGTCGAGCACGTAGCGGAGCGGCCGCTGCGACCAGCTCTCGAGCGCATCGAGGAACGCCACGACGTCGTGCACACCACGCAGCAGCCGCACTTCACCGCGCGCGAGCGGGCGATCGCGATCGTCGACGATGGCGTGGCGCGCGAGCACCTCGTTCACCAGGGCGTGGCCGCCCTTCTCTTCGAGCACGCGTCGCAGCACGTTCGCCAGGTGCCCACGGTCGAGCAGCCGAGACTGGCGCTTCCACACCCTCCTCGGCCGCAGATCGAACGGCTCGAGGCGGGTGAGGTGAACGAGCGCGTGGTCTCCGATGAGGCCCCTCGGCAGCACCCCGCGCAGGTGTCGCACGCGCGACTCTTTCGGCAGGTGCTTCGTCGTCTCGGTCGCCCAGCGAATGAACGGGTTCACCTTGTCGGAGCTGCGGCGGCGGTTCACGACCAGGCGCACCTCGCGGTCGCTCGATTCGTACACGCCGTCGACGTCGTCCCACGCCTCGGGGTCGTTCGACAGCGACGCCATCACGGTCGACACCTGCCGCCGCACCGCGCGCTTCACCCTCGCCTTCTCACGGCCTGCGCTCCGCCACCTCGAGGGCAGAATGGAGCGCGCCATGTCCCTCTC
>JAEUJR010000014.1 GCA_016793585.1 Archangium sp. | reverse complement strand
CGGGATCTCGAACATGCCCGTCGACTACTCGGTGCGCTTCGACTGGAACTACCTGCGCGACAAGCCCGAGCTGACGCGGCTGTACGAGGCGGCGAAGACGTCGCAGTGGAACGGCACCACCGATCTCGACTGGGCGAGCAGCGTCGACCCGCACTCCGACGAGACGGCGCTGCTGCCGTGGGAGTTCTTGCCGATCGCCAACCTCGTCTCGTTCAAGAACGCGTCGCCGAAGGAGCGGTCGGAGCAACGGCGGGGCATCACCGCGTGGCTCTTGTCGCAGTCGCTGCACGGAGAGCAGGGGGCGCTCTTCGCGGCCTGTCAGGTGACGGAGGCGGTGCCATGGCTCGACGCGAAGCTCTACGGCTCGACCCAGGTCGTCGACGAAGGCCGCCACGTCGAGGTCTTCCACGCGTACCTGACGAAGAAGCTCGAGAAGAAATACGACATCAACGACAACCTGTACGTCGTCATCGACGCGCTGATGAGCGACTCCCGGTGGGACATGAAGTTCCTCGGCATGCAGATCATGATCGAGGGGCTCGCGCTGGGCACCTTCGGCATGATTCAGCAGCTCACCCGTGAGCCGCTGCTCAAGAAGATGCTCACGTACATCATCACCGACGAAGCGCGGCACGTGCACTACGGCGTGCTCGCCCTGAGGGACTTCATCGGCCAGCTCACCGAGAAGGAGCGCCGCGAGCGCGAAGACTGGGCCTTCGAGGTCTCGCTCTTCCTGCGCAACCGCTTCTTCGCCCACGAGTTCTACGACGAGTACTACGCCCACGCGATGACGCGGCAGCAGTGGGAGCGGCTGGTCATCGAGAGCGAGATGATGACCCGGTTCCGCAAGACGATGTTCAAGCGCGTGATCCCGAACCTGAAACGCATCGGGTTGCTGAGCGATCGCATCAAGCCGAAGTACGCCGAGCTGGGGTTGCTGGGCTTCGAGAACGGCAAGGCGGCGCCCGAGCTGTCGGCGAACGATCTCCTCAACGACCGCGACTGAGCAATCGGCGGGGTTGGTGTTCGTCTCCTGACCTGTCAGGAGGCTGTGACCATGGGACTCTGCGCGACGATCATTCTGGGCGGCATCGCTGGTTGGCTGGCGAGCATCATCGCGGGCACCAACGCCCGCATGGGGGCGATCGCGAACGTGATCGTCGGCGTCATCGGCGCGGTGGTCGGCGGCATGATCTTCAACTTCGCGGGCGGCCGTGGCGTGACGGGCCTCAACCTCTACAGCCTGTTCGTCTCGGTCGTGGGCGCGAGCGTCGTGCTCTTCGTGGTGAAGAAGCTCTTCAGGTGACGCCGCGCAGGTAGCTGACGATCAACCGCTCGAGCTCGGTCGCCAGCTGGTCTTCGTCGAGTGACGACGGCCGATCGAGGAACACGCGCTGCAGCACCCCGTCGACGGCGCCGATCAACAGCCACGTCGCCATCTTCGCATCGGGGACGTCGAGCTGATCGTGGTGGCTCTCGATCCACGAGACGACGAGCGGCTCATACGCCGCGTGCTGGGCGTGCAGCGCCTTGAGCGCGCCGATGCGGGGCACCTGCTCCATCAACACGCGGTGGAGCTTCGGCTCGACCCGGTGAACGTCGAGCATCGCGCGCACGAGCGTCTTCACGGCCTTCTGCAGCGTCGCGTCCTGCAGGGTGAGCAGGTGCTCCGAGAGCACGGCCCGCAGCTTCTCCTGGTGGCGCTCCATCACGCGCACCACCAGCGACTCTTTGTTCGGGAAGTACTGGTAGACGCTGCCGATCGACACGCCCGCGGCCTCGGCCACCCGGTTGGTCGTGCAGCCCTCGTAGCCGTCCTTCAACAGAACGCGAGTAGTCGCCTTGAGGATGATGTCGACCAGCTCGCGGCTGCGGCGCTGGGAGGGCTCTTTTCGAGGCGTGACGAGGCGTTTGCCAGCCATGCCGTCACCTTGGCGAACGCGAGTGCAACGCTCAAGCTGAACGTGAGCAAATACTCGCGTCGCGGCCGGCGGCGAACGAGGTGGTCTCGATGGTGTCGACGTTCTTGCTGGTGGTGCTCTCACAGCCCTTCACGGTGAAGACGGTCGACGAAGGCGTCGAGGTGAGCTGGCGCTCCGTTCCAGGTTCCGGCTTCGCCGAGCTTCGTTTCGTGGGTGAGTCGACAGGCGAGGTCGAGGCGCTGTGCGCGAAGGCGTTCGGTACGGGCAAGTTCGACCCCGATGAGCCGCACCTCGTCAGCCGCACGCTCATCACCGACCTGGGAGACGAGCGCGTGACGTGGGACGAGATCGCTCCGCCGATGGTGAGCCGCCGCGACTACGTGATGCGCAGCGTGCGCTCGCACAGTCCCGGCAAATGCCGCATCGACTTCGATGCCTTCGACGACCCGGCGCACCCTCCG
>JAEUJR010001169.1 GCA_016793585.1 Archangium sp. | reverse complement strand
GGCCTTCACGGTGCCGACGTTGAACGCCGAGTCGACCGAGACGATGTGCACGTAGTTCATGCCCTGAACGAGCTGCGCGGCGGGCACCTGAATGGACTCCGCCATGATCAGCGTGCCGTTGCCGGCCATTGCGGAAGGCAGCGTCGACGCCGACGTCGAGAGCTTCCAGTAGTAGCCGACGAGGCTCTGGTACGGGCGGCTCCAGGCGAGGAACCAGTCACCGAGGCCGTCGTTGTACCACTTCGACTGATCAGGGTGGCTGCCCGAGACGAGGTCGAGCGGCGGCATCGGAGACGCGCGGTTGTTGCCGGTGATGTTGCCGCTGAAGAAGTTGTTCGTGGTGCCCCGCAGCAGCTTCACTCGACCATTGCCGCCCGTGGGAGAGGTCGCAGCGCCCGAAGTCTGAATGACGCCGCTGCCGCTGATCTGATTCGCGGCGATGAGCACGCCACCACCCGACGCACCAGACGCGGTGGCGTTCGCGGTGATCTGCCCATTCAGCGTGACGGTGTCGGCGATGAGCTGAATCAGACCGCCGCCCTTGTTGGTCGTGGTTCCTGCCCAGCGGCTCCCCTGGCTGATGGAGAGGTCGTCGTCCACGTCGTAGACCGGGGCGGTGCTGCTCACGGTGCAGCCGTTGGTGCAGTACGAGCAGCAGTAGTTGCTGGCGAAGGTGTCTCCGCTGGCGCCGGTGGTGCCGTAGCTCGAACCGAACGAGATGGTCGTCGAGGCGGAACGGGTGGTGCCGGTGTACGAGCAGTAGAATGAGCACGACCCCGACCGCGTGGTGCCCTCACCGCGGGCATCAACGCCGAGATCGTTCGCGTTGATGGTGGTGTTGCTCTCGATGGTGATGTTGCGGGCGCGAATCTTCAGGGTGCCGGTCGGGCCCACGCGCAGCTGCCCCTGATTGCGAATCGTGACGTTGTTCGAGAACTTGAGATCACCCTCGAGCGTCTGCGTCGTTCCGTCGATGACGAGATCGTTCTGGGTGCACTCGCCGTTGTAGCACTCGTACATGCACGACTGCGCCGCGACCCAGGCCGAGCCACCCGCGTTGCAGGTCTCGGGCACGTTGCCGTTGCAGCGCTTCTGGTTGGCGGTGCAGGGGCCAGTGCAGACGCCAGCCGAACAGGCGACCGAGCACGTCTGGTTGTAGAGCCACGCCGTTCCCGACGCGTTGCAGATCTCGATGTTGGTGCCGTTGCAGCGCACGGTGCCCGCGCTGCAGGCGGCCGAGGCGGTGCAGGCTCCGGCGGCGCAGGCCTGCGGGCACTGAGAAGTCGTGTACCAGTTGCCGAGCGCGTCACAGGTCTCGACCGCGGGCGAGCCAGACAGGGTGCAGCGACGCTGACCCGCGGTGCACTGCGGAACGGCGCAGGTGGTTCCAGGGCTGGCGCAGGTGCGACCGGCCTGGCAGGCGACGGGCAGCGACCAGTCGGTGCAGCCCGAAGCGAGCGTCACGCAGGTCTGTTGCTGGCCGCCCGAGGTGCAGCGGGTCGCGCCGAGCGTGCACTGGTTGGTGCAGGTCGACGAGGTGACACACGCGCCGCCGCTGCAGACCTGGCCAGGCGAACACGTCGGCTGGAGCACCCAGTCGGTGCAGCCATTGGTGAGGGTCTGGCAGCGAACGGGAGCACCCGACGAGGCGCACTGCGTGGCGTTGAGCGTGCACTGGTTCGTGCAGGTGGCCTGACACGAGCCACCGCTGCAGCTCTGCGTCGCGGGACAGGCCTGGGGCGCGCCGAACACGCGGCAGCCGGTCACGCCATCCAGCTGACAAGTCCGCACGCCTGCCGAGTCACAGATGCTCACCGACCCGGAGCAGAGGTTCACGCAGCTCGCCGAGCCGCCGCCGGCCGAACCACCAGCCGATGCGGTTCCACCGGCCGACGCCGTTCCACCGGCCGACGCCGTTCCACCGGCCGACGCCGTTCCACCAGCCGACGCGGTTCCACCAGCCGACGCCGTTCCACCGGCCGACGCCGTTCCGCCGGCCGACGCGGTTCCACCGGCCGACGCGGTTCCACCAGCCGACGCCGTTCCACCGGCCGACGCCGTTCCACCGGCCGACGCCGTTCCACCGGCCGACGCCGTTCCACCGGCCGACGCCGTTCCACCGGCCGACGCCGTTCCACCGGCCGAGGCCGTTCCACCAGCCGACGCCGTTCCACCGGCCGAGGCCTCACCCCCGCCGGCAGAGCCGCCACCCACTCCGGGGCCACGCGTGCAGCCAAAGCCCTTCTGACAAACAAGGCCCTGCGTGATGCAGTTCTGACACGACCCGCCGCCGCTCAAGCCGCAGAGGGTGTCGATCTGGTCAGCCGCCTTGATGCAAGAGCCGCTGGCCGCAAAGCACCCGTCAGTACAAGGGTTTGAAGCGGGTGGTTCAGTGGGCCCACAGGCCGCAAGGACAATGAGGGGAGCGAGGAATCGGAGTGCGCGCATAGCGAGAGACTGACACCTCTGCCTGTCCTCAGGTGCAAGTTCTGTCGTGCGAAGGCGCTCACCCGTACACTCGCAGGCGTGTCACGAATCGCGATCTTCGGTGGCAGCGGAAAGCTCGGCAGCAAGCTCCTCACCCGCGCGTTGGATCACGATCATCGGGTCAACGTGCTCACGCGCGACCCGGCCACCATCAAGCGTCACGCCGAGAACCTCACCCTGCTCAAAGGCGACGCCGAGACGGGTGAGGGCGTGGCGGCCACGGTACGCGGCTGCCGGTGGGTCATCATCGCGCTGAGCTCGACGAAGCCCGTCATCGCCCAGTGCCTCTCACACATCGTTCGTGAGCTGCAGGCCAGCCGGGTCGCCGAGCGCATCATCTTCGTCTCGCGCATCGGCGTCGGCGACAGCAAGGATCAGGGGCGCAAGGTCTCTGGCCTGATTCAGCCGTACATGCCCGTCGTCAAGCGCCCGCTCTTCGACGACCTCGCGGAAGCCGAAGAGCTGCTGCGCATCAGCGGGCTGGCCTCGCTCATTCTGCGCGCGACGCTGCTCACCGACGACGAGAGCCCACACCCCGTCATCACCGCGAGCCCGACCGACGCGCCACCGCACCGCATCGGCCGCACCGCGCTGGCCAACACCATGCTCGAGCTCCTCGAAGCGCCGACGTGGTCG
Organism: Archangium sp.; assembly: GCA_016793585.1. The sequence goes on along the minus strand of JAEUJR010001169.1, from coordinate 493 downwards.
CCCGGAGAGCTCACCGTCGGCTCGGCGAAGTAGCGCCTTCACCTCGCCCACCATGACCGTGACGCTCTTCCGCTTCGTCGCCCTCAGCGCCCTGCTCATCAGCACCACGTCACGCGGGGCCGACGTCATCCTCGCGGGCTCGGCGTCGCTCGATTACCGGCTCGTCTCTGGCGCTGCGCCGCCGACCAACCCCTCCCCGCTCGGCATCAACGGCATGACGTTCGAGCTCGCGCAGAAGGTCGTCGTCGACGTCGGCCACGGCGTCTCGTTCACGGTGAAGGCCTGCGGCGGCTGTCACGGCCTCGAGGTCGACCAGGGCTTCGGCGAGCTGCACGTGCGCCGCTTCTTCAACGTGCGGGCGGGCCGGCTCAACGTGCCCGTCGGCGAGTTCACCGTGCGCCACGACCCGACGAACTTCTCGACGCCGTCGAAGCCGCTGCCCTTCGCGATGGGCGACATGCTCCAGTACGGGCGCTCGGCCTTCAACCTCGGC
>JAEUJR010001160.1 GCA_016793585.1 Archangium sp. | reverse complement strand
GTTGGCGGCAGTACGCGAAGAGGTCAGACTCGGTCGCGAACTGCATCGTCCGAACATCTGGAAGGCACCACGCTTCGACGGCGTGCGTCCGGCCAATGACGAGGCGATAGGCAAGCCGTCTTCGCCTCACCAGCATGGACTCAAAGCGAGCTCCGCCAGGGAGCAGCGAGAAGAGTTCATCAAGAGGCCGGGCGTCCGGCCTCCGTGTGTCGGCTGGCGGCCCTTGGTCTGGAGGGCGCTGAGGAGGCAGCGACTGAGCTCGCGGCGGTGAAACAGGCACCGGAAGGGAAGGGTGCATCGCTGGTCGCTCGTAGTCGGCGCGGGCCACCCGCGTTTCTGGCGATCGCGGCGTTCGCGGCGGGCTCCGCCGACCGACGCCACGACAAACGACAGGGCCAGACGGCGGAACAGGCGGTGGCGCAGAACAGGAACTGCAGGGCGTCGGCGTGACTGCAGAGCGACGAACGCGGAGCGGCTGGTAGCACCGCCAGGCCGCTCTTCCTCGTGACGGAGCAAGGAGCGAGGCGGCAACCTCGAAAGCCGGAATCCGCTGCAGGGCCACCCACTTCGCATCGGAGACGGGGTTGGTGTTCCACACCTCGAACGCAGCGAAGACGGCGTCTCCTCTGACGACAGCGACGTCGAGCACGTAGTCGCCGAAACCCGTCTCAACGTCGACGATGTCGGTGCCGACGAACGTGAGGACCTCGAGAGAGAGGTCGGGCGCGCCACAGACAGGACAGGGGAGCTGCAGGGTGAGTTTCGCGTTGTGGCGAATCAGCGTCTCGAGCATCGCCTTCAGGTGAGCGACGGCACGAATGTGCTCTCTGGCGCTGCGCGCGTTAGGCGACGCTGACACGGTGCATGCGGTGGCTCGGAAATGCCGAATGTAGACGAGGCCTCTGTTGGCGACCGGGACGACCCGCTCCTTGCAACCTCGGCAGCAGAGCAGGTCGCGCTTCGGGCGAGGGAGAGAGCGTGCCTCTCTCGCAGAGAGCACTGTGTCGCCGAGAAGAGCGAAGCTGTAGAGCGGTGTTGTCATCGCGAACCCCGGAGGCGGGAGGACGGTGGCTCGGCGGAGAAATTCATGGCCGCTCCTGGACCCACTCGGCCGAGCACTCGCTGCAGCACGAGACACAGAGTGACTCGAGAAAGAGAGTCGTTCGGCGCCCGCTCCATGCACCTGGCTGCGGTGGTGGACATCGAGGGCAGCGCTCGGCACGGGGGAGCGGAGCTGGGCCGTGACCGAGGACTGCAGCGATACGGTGGAGGTGCTCGGGGCTCCACGCCGCGGTAGCAGTGCAGCCGGAGCGGAGAGCGGCGAGATAGGCGCGGAGTGCGGGCAGCCGCCGACGCCAGCCCTTGCGGATGAACGCGCGACCGACGGCGACGGCGAGTTCGCGAAGCGCGGCGGCGTCATCCACGACGGCAGCTCCTGCACCACGATTGCGCGATACGTCGGCCGCGGAGCTCGCGTGTGCCGAACATCGTCTGGGTGTCGCCTGTCACGCCGCAGCAAGCACAGGTGGCAACTGGCGCGACGTCGGCGACATGCACGAGCTGAGCACCGTCCCGCTGGGCGAGGGCCGTGGCCTGCCGCAGCGCGCCGCTCGCGGTCGAGCAGTGCAACACGTTGCGCTTCGCTCCGCTGAAGAGCTCGACGACGTCGACGCCGCCAAAGAGAGTGTCCTGAAGAACGACGCGCGAGGGCCTACGGCCGCCAGTGCTCATGCAACCGTCTTAGGCGATGGGGCTGACACTCGGGCGGCGCTACCCCAGACTGATGGTACGAAGGCTGCGTGGAGAAACGACCGTCGTGGTCTCGGTGGGTATTCGAGCAAGTTGTTGTTCCGCTGTGCCCAATGTTCGTCGCTGCGCTCTTCTGGAAGATGGGGTCGGGGGACTTCAGCGAAGTCTGGTGGAGCAACGAACTGCCCGTCATGGCGTTCAGCACGCTTGTTCCGGCATGGATGGACGTCGAGCGCCTTAGTCGACTGGGTTGGTTCGATGCACACCAGAGAAAGAAGGCGCCGACAGCTACGAGGGCGAAGGTGGCTGACCAGCTATCGATAGCCACCGGAGCCGCACGCTTGCTTGTGGGCGCATTCGCTGTGACGGCCATCACGCTGACCGTTGCCTTCTACGGCGAGAAGTTCCACGTCGGTGGCTTCGCCCCTGGAATGCCCGCGAAGAAACAGATGGGCATGGCGCTCGCGGGGCTGGTGTCGGGAGGGATTCTCGTCCGCGGCTACCTGCGCTGGCTCACTCGTGAGCCGTGACGGGTTCGGCAGCCGCGGTGTGGCTCACCTGTTGGTCGTCGTGCAACAGGGCGCGAGCTCGCCGTACGGCGCGGACCAGCCGCACCATTGCCGCAACGGCAACGAGCGCGGCGCCGATGAAGATGGCGAGGGCGAGATAGCTGAACACGAACGGAACGTAACCATGCCGGCGGGTGGGGTCAAAGCCGTCCGATGGCGCCCACGAGTTGGGAGGGGTTAGGTAGGGGGCGACGACTCGACACACTTCACCTGACAGCTGATCAGGGGGAGGGTGTCGGCCAACTCGTTGACGAGCAGCGCAACGACCCACGGGGGCAGCATCCAACGTCGTGAGCCACGAGAACGAGCGTGTGAAGCTGTCAGACGCGGGTGCGAACGGGCTGGGCGCGAGTGAGCGCTGGAAAACGCAGAGGTTGGTCAGCCGCAAGCCATGAGACGCCGTTGTTTGACTGCTTCACGTGCCACACGGCGATGCCCCAGGTGTCAGGCGCAGACATCGCGAACGGTGGAAGCCAGAGCAGACGGATGTCGCCGTCCCCCTCCCAGCCGTGCTCTTCAAAGAGGTCCCCGACCGCACTCGTTACTACCTGAAGCTGGTCATGGCTGAGATCGAGGACCTCGGCGGGGTGTCGCTCGAAGGAGTGAACGTCGATGTGCTCGAACGAGTAGACGAAGAGGTTGGAAACGGCTGATGGTGCGACGGAGAAAGCCCGCTCTGGAATGTGCCACGCAGCATTGCCGGCGACACCGTGCTCGTGGAGGAAGAGCAACGCGTGGTTGGCGATCGGCCGGCTGTCGCGGCCGTGGACGATGGCCGTTGCGCGCCAGCCAGGCTCGTACATCTCACGGGGGTTGGTGGCAGCGAGGCGCTCGAGTTCCTCAATTGGCAGCAGTCTCGGGTACTCCGCCTGTGGCTCGGGCTCCACGACAAGAGTGACGTGCTCCATCCGGGAAGCGAGCAGGGCGAGCTCCACTCGTCGCACGTCATCGTCCGTGAAGCCGCGGCCTCGCATGTCATCAAGCAACACACTGACCTGCTGTTCATGTGAATTGGCGGTGGACATATCGACGGCGTACTCGAAGGGCGACGGTCGTCGCTACCTCCGACGACGCGCCTCCTGCTGGTCGAGGAATGTCGAGACGAGCAGGAAGCCAGTGCCCAGCAGCTGAGCCATGGGGCGCTTGGACTTGAGCAACTCGGAGGATACGCCGTACGCCATCTGCAGCTGGGCGACGCGGCGAACGAAGGAGCGCATCGGCTCAAGGGCCGCTGGGGTCGTCACGACGTCGTGAAGGGACTCGGCACCGAGAGCGCGAGCTGCAGCGTCCACCTCACGAAGAGCATCGATGTAGTGGTCGCGGCGCTCGGCGATGAGGTTCGGCATGGTTGGGACGCCGGGAAGCATACGTCCCAGGTCCATGCACAAGACGAGGTAGGCGAGGGCGCGTGCGGTGCGACCGTTCCCACCAGGAAAGGGGTGAATCCAATTGAAGCGCCAGAGGGCGATGGCGGCGCGGTCGAGTGCAGGGCGCTGCTTGTCGTTGAGGACGCGGAGGAGGTCGTCGAGATGAGCTTCAACAGACGAAGCTGGCGGGGGCGTGTGCTTGCTGTCGGGCACGGTGACGGCGAAGCGAGCGCCGCGAAGTTGTCCGCCGCAAGGAAAGATGCGGGCAACGGCGAGTTCCTGGAGCTTGAGCACGTCGCTCAGTCGAATTTCGCGGCGACCGAGCGTGACGATGTACTGGAGGTAGTCGAGTTGCTCGAGCGCGTTCGCGGCCTCGAGCTTCGGCTTCTCCTCGGGCGTGCAGAGAAGCGGCGAGGGACTCACTGCTTCGCGGCGGCGGCCTCGACCATGGACCTGGTGACGGCAGGATTCTCGATGACGGCCGTTCCATACGCCCAGTCGACACGTTGCTCTCTCGTGAGTTCCTGCTCCGCAGCCGAACGACGGGCGGCGGAGAGCTGCAGGAGCTGCTTGAGGAACTTGTAGACCATGAGCGACTCGTAGCGGCGAATGACGTGAGCCGCAACGCGCAACCCGTCACACGGCGATGCATCAGTGCAGCTTCTTCGGACGGACGAGCCAGAAGCAACGTCGGATCGCTTGGGTAACGAACGGTTGCAGTGCACCAGCGCAGCCTCTCTCAGACGTAGAAATTGATACTGTCGAGCGGATGACCACCCCGCTCAACGAGTCGAGTAGCCGGACGCCCGAGGCGTGCAACGGACAGCAGCCTGTGGAGAAACTCGTGTTCGCTTTGAGCCGCAGTCCAGTGGCACCAGCACCGTGGCTTCCACTGAAGGAACCACAGGAAGCTCTAAGAACGTTGTTCTCCTTCGACATCGGAGCGGCGCCCGTGGTGCGCACCGTCTTTGTCGATGCGTATCTGAACTTGACTGTCTCGACCCGAGGCGACGCGCAAGGGTCACGAACTGGATGGAACAGGGTCGAAGGCGCTCTGGCATTGAGGTTTCCCTCAGCCTCCGGAGGGCCTCGAGCTGCTGAGATTGTTCGACTGAGCGACACCGCCGGTCATGGCAAGCAGCCCAACCGAGCGCGCAGCGTCGCCTTCCACCTCAACGCAGAAGTTGTTGTTCCTGCAGACCAAGGGTCGCAGGGGTGGTGGTGCGATGTGCAGTTTGCACACGAGGGGAATTCGTACGTCCGGTTTGAGGCAGACGGACTGGCTGGCTCCTCGCGCGTGGTGTTCACGCATTTCATCGAGGGGCATGCGCTGAGAATTCAGCAGCGCTCGTCCCCACGGACCGAGTCCTGAGAAAATCGCCGAACGTCACTCTGCGCGACAGGACTCCTGCAGGGCGCCCTTATCGTCGAGCGACTGCACGCAGACCTGCCCTGGCTTCCTGACAACACGAGGAAAGGCGCGCTCGCTGTCGGTGACGCCCTTTGGGCGGAGGGGAGGGCGAGCAGCTGCAGGAGGCGCAGGTGGCGCCTGGACGAGCGGGGGAGCCGGCGGCGGGGCGGGCAGCGTTTTCGGGCGCGAGCTTGTCGGCAACGCCCATTCGCCGGCGTCGGCCGACGTCGACTGCGGTGACACGCACACGAAGCGCTCACAAATGCGGTCGCCCTTGCAGTCCGTATCCTTCGAGCAACCAGCGAGAACGACCGCGGCGAGAAGGGAGAGCATTGTTGTCATTCTCCAAGACGCTCGGTTGCGTACTGAAGGGCAGGGCGACGCGTCAGGCCGCAGATGTCGACGCGCGATGCCCTGGCACCAGCGAACGTCGTCATCGTGAAGACTGGAGCGCGCTTCGTCTCGGTGGGGAAGCGGCTCAGCGTCGCGTGGCCAGTGAAGAGAATCGTCTCTGCCTTAGTGGAGACCATCTTCAGCGTCTCGCCCTCGGCGAAGTTCAGGTCGGCGAGGGCAATGGTGCCTTGGACGTCGTACTCGTCGGCCCATCGACTTGAGCGGTCGGCGATGGGCGTCGAGGTTGCGGTCAGAGTTGTTGCATCGCGTAGGAGGGCGTCAGTCATCGCGATGCGCTCAGGAGCTTCCTCCTTGGCGAAGAGGTTGAAGCTGGCGCTGCATCGCTTGGTGCGCGCGAACTCGGCCGCCTGGTCGAGAAGAAACGAGCGCACGAGGGCCTGAAGTGCTTCTGCCGAAGGCGGCTGCGCATCGCGCGGCTCTACTCGGACGAGCGAACGCTTCTCGCCGAGCGCGGTGATGGCAACGCCTGACTCCGTCGGCGTCACAGAGAGCGAGCCAAGCATGCCGATGTTGGCCGTCCACGCATCACCAGAGCGCTCGAGCCGCGTGGTGAGCTGCGGCTTGAGGTGGTGCTCGAGGACGAACTGCTCGAGGAAAAGGTTGTCACCCTCCTTGTAGAGACGAGCGGCGCTCTTCTCGTCGACGAAGAGCCCTTGAGGCTGCTTCGAGCAGGCCGCAGCGAACGCGAGCAGGGAAAGCAGAGCGAGACGCATCGAGAGAACTCCTCCTTTAGAGGATGAAGCCGCCGGCAACGGCGCCGTCGAGCTGCCACTGCGCGACGGGGTTGAGCGCGCGGCGGCCGGCGAAGTGGAGCGCTAGGACGAAGCGGTCGCCGAGGCGCCACTCAACGCCGACGAGCAGGCGGCCGTCGAGCGCCAGGTGCGAGGCGGCCGGAAGGTCGACGCCGAAGGTGCGGCCATCGGGAATGAGCTGCAGCTTTTCGAAGCGTGCCCAGGCGAAGCCGAGCTCGAGCTGCGCGAACGGCGCGATGGGGTAGCCGGTGTCGAAGCGCCAGCGAAGGAGGGCACCGACTCCGGCGCCGAAGGCGTTCTCGTAGAGCGTGCCCGTTGGCGCACTGCCGTCGCCGAGCGTCGGCGTCACCGCTTTGAAGGCAATGTCGGGCGAGAAGAAGCCGCGGCCGTAGCCACCCACGTGGAGTGAGTTGGTGAGGCCGTAGAACACGTGAAGCTGCGCGGCCGGGCCGAGACCGGTGCTGCGCTGCTTCGCCGTCGCGCCGTCGGCGAGGATCTGCACGCCGACGCCGGCCTCGAGCTCGATGTACAGCTCGCGGCGGTCGGCGAGCGTCGACGTCGACGAGAGCAGCAACAGGAGACCGAGGAGGGCAGGGCGCATCGAGAGCCTCAGGGGAGCGTCACGAGGGTTGAGCCGTCGGCAGCGAGAATGCGCGCGCGCTTCACGGCCACAGGGACGGCGACCGGCTCGAAGTCGTGCTCTCCGAAATTGCCGCGGATGACGTGCCAGGGAGCTGGCTTCTTCGGCGCAGCCACTTCGATACGGAACTCGGCGCAACGCACGCCGGGGAACTGCGTGACAAGGCGCTCGGCGACTGCCGCGTCGACCGGGAGGGACGACCAGGTTCGCGAGAGCTTGAAGTCGAGTGGAGTGTCGTAGGTGTGCGACGACGGGCCCTCGCGCGCTGGCGCGAGCAGCTGTAACGACTTCACAGGAAGGCGCTTCGCTTTGAAGTCGTACTCGCCGAAGCAGCCGGTCGCCGCGATGACGAAGGTGGGCGTGTCGCGAAGGGCTGAGGCGAGAGCGTCGAGTTCCGCGCGGTGTGCTTCGACGGCGCGCTTCTTCGCAAACTCATCAATTGCGGATTGGCAGTCGTCGAAGAGACGTTCGCAGGCAATCTCCGTGAGGCGCTCCGCAGCGAGAGCCTCCTTGGGCTTGTCGGGCTTCAGGAGGCGAGAGCGAATGAGAAGCGCCTCTTCGCGGAAGAGCAACGGCCCGTAGGGGTCGGCCTGCGCGGGAGCCTGAGCGAACAGCGACAGGGCGACGAAAGCGAACATGGCGTTGCTCAGGGCACTGCGACGCAGCAGATGGTGGCGGTGAGACCAGCGTCAGCCCAGTACGTGGGCTGGTTCGCGTTCGGGTTGCTTGAGCTCCACTCGCAGGTCCACGAAGCGCGGGAGCCGGCGGGCCAGAACTTCGGGGAACTCGAGGTGAGAGACACCTCGCCTCCAGGGAAGCTCCGCACGAGCCGGTTCTGCAGGCAGCCGCCGCCGATAGGAATGTCGTTCTGTGTGCGGCACTGCGTCTCCGCTCCATTGAGCCCACCACTGGAGCCGGCTTCGATCGTCTCGCAGTACAAGTCAGACCGTCGCGTGTAGAGCCCACCACCGGTCGCTCCCTGCATTCCTGCGAGGCCCTGCATGCCGGTGTCGCCCTTCGCTCCGGGAGCGCCTGTGTCCCCCTTGTCTCCCTTTGGACCGGCGGGGCCTGCGGGCCCCTGAGGACCAGCAGGGCCGGCCGACGAGCAGGCGGCGATGACAAATGCAGCGAAGACGGCAGCGAGAGCGTGACGCATTAGTTCTCCGGGTCAGTGGTTGAACGACAGGGAATAGGCTGGCTGTGCCGCGGTGGTGAATGCCCCGAAAGCCGTCCAGGTGGAACCGCTTTGGAGGGCACCAGCGGCGCTGATGGTGACGCCGACGTTCGTGCCACCCACGACACCCGTCGTGGCAGTCGCGAGCTGGTCGTACCATCGCCAGGCACGGTGCCAGCCAACGGCGGTGTCGGGGAACTGGGGCGCGCAGGTGTAGCCATCGCGCCCGTCGTAGCGCCAGAAGTCCGCGTACCAGAACTGGTAGCGCGGGGTGGCGTTGTAGGGATTGCCGCCGTAGTTGAGCGGCCGTGCCGTGCGACCTGCCATCACGAGGCGCCGACCGCCCAGATAGACGGCCGTGGTCCCTGGCGTCGTGCCAACCGCAGCTGGCAGCACAGCCTGGGAGTAGGTCGCGTCGGCGATGACGTCGGCTGGGGTCGACTCAACGCCAGTTGCGACGGCGTTCTTGAAGACGCGCACCAGATTCGCGCGGGTGTTCGGGTTGGCTCGCAGCGAGTTGTACGTCATGCCGACGGGTGTCGAGAAACCCGGGACCGTCCACGAATTGGGGCAGGTGACGTAGGGATTCGTCGTGCCGACGACATGGACCGGCACCTGCGAGCTGTTGGCAGCGCACGGGAACTGGAACTGCGCGTCGTAGCCGCACTGCGCCGCGAAGGTGCCGCGGTCATCCCACTGGTACCCGAGTTGGAACGGAATGCCGTCGACAGGATTCGAGTCGAGGTCATTCCCAGGGATGCGGTAGTCCTGCGCGTTCCACAGCTCGTCGGTCGAGGCTTGGCCAGTGCCGGCGAGGAAGTCGAACCGCAGCGCCACAGGCTCGGTCGCTGGGTTGTAGATGACGAAGCGCCCGTGTCTGAGGAAGTCGTCCGACTGGAAGTTGCTGTTGGTGGGGTCGAACATCTGCGGGTAGGTCTGATTGCTGAGCCGGTACTGGTAGATGCTCTTCGCGTCGCCACGCGTCGCGTATGTCGTGTCACGCACGACGGCGATGGGCGGCGTGGACATCTGGATGCGCACCTCAGGCGCCGAGAACGTGCCGACGTTGCCGGCCGCGTCAGTGACTGTGATGGTCGCGCGCACGATGGCCGTCGGCGGAGCTCCGCCAGCACCAGGCGGCCACGCTTGGCCGAGCAGCGGCACGTTCTCCTTTGCGAATGGGAGCAGGAAGACATTCGGCGTCGGCGAGGCGATTGCCGGAATCGCGGCGAACGGCTGGTCGGCGTTGCCCGCGAAGCGCGCGGTGACAGCGAACGTGGCGCCCGTTATGGGCGAGTCGCTGCCGGCAACGAACGGCACGCGGACGCGCTGAAACGGGACGTTGAAGGCGTTCGCACCCTCGAGCTCGGCACCCGTCGGCGTCTGCGGCCCCCAGGACAGCCGCGTCGGCGACTTGTTGATGGTCGTCGGCACTGGCGGGTTGCCCGTCGGACCTGGCGAGAGGTCGATGCGCGATGTGCCCGCATAGACATACGAGACAGGCATAACCGGAGGCCCATTGGCCGGACTCCGCTGAAACGAGAGGTTCGCTTCGTCGAGGACCGCGCCGAATGCCTGCACGACAGGCTGGGGAGGCTCGCGATCGACGAAGGAGCTTGCGGTGGCGAGATAGGGGGCCATGCGGCCTTGGCCGGAGTTCGGCGGCACCGCGTTGTCAGTGGCATAGACGGTGAGCGTTTGAAGCCCACTGGGGGCGAAACGAGCAGACCACGACACCGTTCCGCATCCAGGCAACGCCGAGCAGGTCGGCGACCAACCAGTCGCAGCCACCGGGGCGTTGGGAATCGGCGCGATGGCGAGAAAGGTGGAAGCAACGCCTGCTCCGCTGCCGTCGGTCACAGCTGCAGCGATCGGGATGTCGGTGGTCGGAGCGGCGTTCGTCCACTGCGGCGGTGCCGTGGTGATGAGGACCTGCGGCGGGGTCCTGTCGATGTTCGCCGTCAGCATGCGCGCTGGCGTGCAGTTACCAACGCCGTCACAGGCGACGAGGACCGACGTTGTCTGGCCATCGCTCTGCTGAGGAACGATGGTCCACGCCCCGAAGATGCGCGAGGCTGCTGCGTCTTGGTCGGCGAAGCCGTTCCACCCGTTGATGATGAAGGAGGTGACGCCTGCGGTGGTGAGGGCACCATTCGCGTCACTCGCCGTCGCCTCGACGGGGACAGACACCGAGTAGAACGGGCTCGGGCTCGGCGGTGACTGCACCGCGATTGTGGGCGGCGTGTTGTCGACGACGAGGTTGAGGGTTGAGTCCGCGCAGTTGCCGACGGTGTCGCAGGCGTCGGCGACGAGCTGCAGCGCGCCGTCGGCCTGCGAGGTCGTCAGGTACGTGCCCTGGAAGCGCGAGACGGTGTTGCCGGTGATAGGCATGAGCGGAGTGCCCATGCGCGTCACCGTGGTGCTCGCGAGCCCAGCGTCGTCGGTAGCCGTCGCGACGACGGTGAGAGCGCCGGCAACGATGCGCGAGGCACCGAGCGGCGTTGCCGGCGTCATCATGCCGGTGTTGAGGAAGGTGACGGTCGTGGTGATGACGGGCGGCGTCCTGTCGATGATGACGGTGCCCGTCGCGGTGCCGCAGTTGCCGACGACGTCACAGCCGCGGAACGTGACGGTGATGGGCCCGTCGACGAGCACCATCGGCAGCGTCCAGCTGCCCTGCACACGGCCGACAGATGCGTCGGTGTCGGTGAAGCCCGAGAGGCCGGCCGACACGACAAGGGAGGCGACGCCGGCGGAGTCAGTGGCCGACGCATCGACCGGCACCGCAAGGCGAACACGCTGCCCTGACGGCTGCGTCACCGTGATGACAGGCGCGGCGACGTCGGCCAGCACCGTGATGTCGGCCGTAGTGCAGTTGTTGAGCGAGTCGCAGGCAGCGGCGGTGTACGTGACCGAGCCGCTCGCCGAGGGCGCGTGCGTGCCAGCCCAGCGCTCCGGCGTATTCCCGACGAGCTCGGTGAGCGGCGTGCCGCCCTGGCGAATGACGAGGCTGCGCATGCCCGAGTCGTCCGAGGCGTTGACGACCACCTTCACGGTGCCCGCGACGACCTGGTTGGCGCCGACGGCGAACGGAGGCGAGTCGACGAGCGTGCCGTTGGTGAACGTGACGACGAACGACACCATGGGCGGCGTCGAGTCGAACGGAATCGGCGGCGTGCCGGCGGGGTAGAGCGGATT
>JAEUJR010001072.1 GCA_016793585.1 Archangium sp. | reverse complement strand
GCGGCAGAATCGTGTCGAGCCATTCGGCGCAGGCCCGATGGGTCCGTCACGACTGCTGCTCTCGAAGCCCGTCATCGCCGCGGTCGCGGGTCACGCGGTCGCAGGTGGGCTCGAGCTCGCGTGCTGGGCAGATCTTCGCGTCGTCGAGGAGGACGCCGTGTTCGGGGTCTTCTGTCGTCGTTGGGGCGTGCCGCTCATCGATGGTGGAACGATTCGGCTGCCGCGCCTCATCGGTCAGTCGCGCGCGATGGATCTGATTCTCACCGGCCGTCCCGTCGACGCGAACGAGGCGCTGGCCATCGGTCTCGCCAATCGGATGGTGCCCAAGGGCCAGTCGCGCGCCGAGGCTGAAGCGCTCGCTCGACAGCTGGCCGCATTCCCGCAGCAATGCATGCGGGCCGATCGCATGTCGGCGCTGACGCAGTGGGAGTTCGATCTGCCGAAGGCCCTCTCGCGCGAGTTCGACGGTGGGCTCGAGGCGCTGAGAGCCGAGGGTGTCGCGGGTGCGGCGCGCTTCGCGTCGGGCGCTGGAAGACACGGGCAATTCGAGTGACCCTGCGGTACAGCCCGCGCGCATGAGCGCTGAGCGAGTCGACAAGCAATGGAAGACGAAGGGCCTCTCTGGTTACTCGACGGGAGCGATCCTCGGAACGCTGAACCACTACGGAGCGAAGGTCGACGAGGCCGGCTTCAAGGCGCTCGCGGAAAATCAGTACCCGCTGCAGATCGCCGGTGAGTGGAAGCTCACGTGGAAGGGCACGGGCCCGTTCGCGCCGTTCCCGTACGCCGCGGCCGACGAGCTGATGCGCCGCATGTTCCCCGACCGCGTCACGCCTGCGCACCTCGCCGAGAAGATCGTCATGGTGCTCGGCAAGGCATCGGAGCTGCTCCACGGCAAGCAGGCCGATCTCGAGCCGTCGCTCGCCGACGTCGAGAAGTTGATCGGCTCGCTGCCTCCCGCCGGTGAGACGCGCACGTTGTTCACCAGCGAGCTCGTCAGCTTCCTCGATCGCTTCGCCGAGGCGTTCGAGCAGCTGCCCTCGTCGCTGCAGGCTGCAGGTCACCAGGCCGTCGCCCAGCGCTCCGCCGCGTTGCAGGAGAGCCTGTTCCTCGATCGCAAGGGCGTCGTCACCGCGCTGCTCGAGGCGCAGGCCGGTTCGCGCGACGCAGGCATCGCGAAGCTCACCGCGCTCGTCGTGCCGAGCGCCGATCGCACCATCTTCACACGGTACTGGGCGCTCGATGCGCTCTCGCAGCTCGAGGCCGTCGACGCGCTGAAGGCGAACGGGCTGGCGCTCTTCGACGACGCCGCGAAGGAGAACCGCTGGCCGCTCGCCGACAGCGTCATTCACCTGATGGCGCGGCACCTCGAGCGGTCGCCTGCGTTCAAGAACGACCCCGCGTTCGTCGAGGCCGTCGTCTCGCGCTTCGAAGAGGCCCACCGAAGGGTCGGGCACCATGGCCACTGAGCGCGTCGACAAGGGTTGGCAGCAGCGCGGCATCGACACCTACTCGGTCGAGGCCATCATCGGCACCTTGGCGCACTACGGCGTGAAGACCGACGAGGCCGCGTTCAAGACGCTCGCTGGCGAGGGCTTTCCGCTGGGTATCGCCATGCGCTGGCACGCCGACTGGAAGGGCACGGGCCAGTTCTCACGCTTTCCCGCGGCGGCGGCCGAAGAGCTGTGGCGCCGGTGGATGCCAGGGCAGATCGCTCCGACCGACGTCGCGCTCGCGGTCATCAACCTCATCAAGGACCTCGCCGCTGCCATCGACGGCAAACCCGACGAGGGCACGCTCGAGACGCGCTTCAAGGTGGTCGAGGCGTACCTGCCAAGCCTTCCCACCGGGGCCGAGCGGCGTGACCTCTTCATCGGCGAGATGATCGGCGCGATGTCGGAGTGGATGGAGCCGCTCGACGGCATGGGCGAGGCGCTCACGAAGAAGAAGCTCGACGCGTTCGCCGATCGGTTCGTGCTCATCGAAGAGGCGCTCATCACCCAGCGGGCGGGCATCTCGTCGGCCATCGTCAAGGCCGAGCGGGGCGATCGTGCGGGCGCGGTGAAGACCATCTCTGACATCGCCAACGACCCCAAGCGCGACGTGTGGAACCGGCTCTCGGCGGTCGATGCGTTGTTCGACTTCGAAGAGAACGAGCTGGCGAAGAAGGCCGCGCTGCCGCTGTTCGACGACGCCGAGAAGACGAAAGACCTCGAGTTCCTCTCGGCCATCGTCGAGCGCCTCGCGCACCTGCTCGAGCTCGACCCGTCGATGCCCGAGAAGAAGGAGCTGCGCGCCCGCATCGAGAAGCTCGCGGTCGACTTGGGCCCCGAGCACGGCGAAGGCTGATCAGCTCGCGGGCGGCTCGGCGGGCTTCGGCTCGTCCTCCGCGGCGAGCTTCCGGTAGATGGTGCGGGCCGCGATGCCCAGCATGCGGGCGGCGAGGTTCTTGTCGCCCCGCGTGTGCCGCAGCGTCTCGTGAATCACGCGCCGTTCGATCTCTTCCATCGGCGTGCCGATGGGAATGACGATCTGCTGCGCGGCGCCCATCGGGCCCTTGCGCACGCCCTCGGGCAGATCGCCCGCGTTGACGAGCTCGCCACGGCACAGCACCACCGCGCGCTCGACGGCGTGCTCGAGCTCACGAATGTTGCCGGGCCACGCGTAGTTCTCCATCAGCTCGAGGGCTTCGTCCGAGAAGCCCTTCAACGGCTTGCCGTTCTTCGCCGCGAACCGGCGCAGGAAGTGCTCGGCCAGCAGCGAGATGTCTTCACGGCGCGACGCCAGTGACGGAATGCGCACCTCGACGACGTTGAGCCGGTAGTAGAGATCTTCGCGAAAGCGGCCCTCTTTCACTTCGGTCGCGAGATCCTTGTTGGTGGCGGCGACGAGGCGAACGTCGACCTTGATGGTCTGGGTGCCGCCGAGGCGCTCGAGCTCGCCCTCCTGAAGCACGCGCAAGAGCTTCACCTGCGCCGACGGGCTCATCTCGGCGACCTCGTCGAGAAAGAGCGTGCCCCCGTTGGCGCGCTCGAAGCGGCCCTCTTTGCGGGCGACGGCTCCGGTGAAGGCGCCGCGTTCGACGCCGAAGAGCTCGGCTTCGAGAATGCTCTCGGGCAGGGCGGCGCAGTTCACCGCGATGAAGGCCGTCTTCGCGCGGGGCGAGTGTTCGTGAATGAAGCGCGCCGCCAGCTCCTTGCCGGTGCCCGACTCACCTTGCAGCAGCACGGTGGCCGTCGAGGGCGAGGCCTGCTCGAGCAGATCCATGAAGGCGCGGAAGGCGGGCGAGTTGCCGACGATGCTCTTCTGGCCCATCGCGGCGATCTGCGCCTTCAGGTCGCGGTTCTCGGCCGACAGCTGCTGCTTCTCCATCGCCTTCTGCACGGCCTTCAGCAGCGAGTGGCGCTTGAGCGGCTTGGTGATGAAGTCGTACGCGCCGTCTCGCATCGCGCTCACCGCGGTCTCGACGGTGGCGTAGGCAGTCATCAGCACCACCTCGACGTCGGGGCGCATCGCGCGCGCGGCCTTGAGCAACGCCTGGCCGTCGAGGCCCGGCATCATCAGGTCGGTGACGAGCACGCCGACTTCGGGTTTGCGAAGCAGCTCGAGCGCCTTCTGCCCATCAGAGGCGGGCAGCGTCGCGACGCCTTCTTTCTGGAAGATGCGGCAGACGGAGTCGAGGTTGGCGGAGTCGTCGTCGACGACGAGAACGGTGGTGCTCACGGCGTCCAAGGCTACAGGATTCGCCTGCCCACGTACCGAAGCAGCCCCCTCAGAGGCACGTTCCGAACTGGCAGAGGCCGCTGCAGCAATCACTGTTGCCCCCGATGACACACGGGCCGCCGGCGCCGATGCAGATGCAGGCCGTGGGGCCGCCCTGGAACATGGGCCAGCACTTGTAGTTGTCGGCGGAGCGGCAGGTCGACGTGGTGCCCGCGCCGGTGCACGACTGGTAACAGAAGCCCAGGTTGTCGCCGAACGACGTGTCGAACGAGCAGTAGCCGTTGGGCCCGCAGTTGCGCGTGTCTCCGCGGCAGACGCCGAGGCAGTACCCGTTGGGGAACTCGGCGCCCGTCATGCAGATGCCGCCCTCGCATTGCGTGCCCGAGGTGCAGGCCGCGCCGTAGCGCAACAGACCGCGATCGCGGCTCTGACAGAGCTTGCTCCATGGGTTGCAGCCGTAACCGACGCCGCTGCCGCTGCATTCCGAGTCGTTCGAGCACAACGCGCGGCAGGTGTTGTTGTTGTTGTTCGGGTTCGAGTCGGCGTCGACGCAGGTGAAGCCCGCCCGGCAGCCGCCCGCGCCGAGGCCCGTTCCCGTGCAGCCCGCGAGGCACGTGGGCTGGCCCGCGATGGTGACGCAGCGCCCGCCGTTGCACCCCGCGTTGGTGGTGAGGTTGCAGGCGGTCGCGTTGGTGCACTGCCCGTTGGGAATGCCGTCGAGCTGCTCGCTGAGGCACCGGCCCGAGGCGCACTGGTTCGACGAGAGGCAGGGCTTGCCGTCTTGCACGCCGAGGCAGGCGCCGCTGCTGATGCACTTGGGGTCGCCACAGTCGATGGCGCGGTCACACGTGTTGTCGATGCCGTCGTCGCACGACTCGCTGCCCGCGCCCACGCAGTCGGAGTCTGCGCAGTCGCGCTGCGTGTCTCCGTCGTTGTCGAGGTTGTCGGAGCAGTTCGTCTCGATGCGGCGGTTCGGCCCACAGCTGCAGCCGAGGCCGCAGGTGATTCCGGCGCAGTCAGGGTCGTCGCAGTCGGTCGCGTTGTCGCCGTCGTCGTCGACGTTGTTGCTGCAGTTGCGCTCGACCGCCGCGGCTCCGCCACCAGCCCCGCCCGACCCACCGCCAGCGCTCGAGCCACCGCCACTCCCACCAACGCCACCACCTCCGCTCGTGCCGCCTCCACCAACCCCGCTCCCCGCCGAGCCGCCGCCGCCTGCGCTCGCGGCACCACCTCCCGAAGCGCCGCCGCCGACGGTCGAGCCGCCTGCCGTGGCACCAGCCTGGCCGCCTCCGACGCCGGCGCCGCCGACGCCACCGCCAGTCGCCGTCATGCGCACGCCGCCCAGACACAGACAGCCTGCGCCACACGACTCGCCTTCACACGCGGAGTCGCCGCAGTCGGTCAGACCGTTTCCGTCGTCGTCGACGGTGTTGGTGCAGTCTTCGCGGGTCATCACGCGACAGGCGACGTTCTGGAAACACTTCGGGTCGAGGCAGTCGACCTTGCCGTCGCCGTTGTCGTCTTTGCGGTTGTCGCAGATCTCGTTGCTGCTGACGGCAGGTTTGGTGCCGCACGCCGCGAGCGCCATCAACACGATGAACGACGCTCTGAGCTGCATGCGCACGGCACCTCGAAGCCACCCGGCCAACGAGACGAAGGGTACCACGCTACTCGTCGGAACTCTCCGCGGGAGCGCCGCCCATCTTCGCGATGTCGTCCTTCTCGACCTTCGACGGGTCGATCTTCTTCGTCGCGGCCATCAGCTTGCCGATGGTGTCTTCGAAGTCGAACTCGCCGTCCTTCTTGAACTTGAGGAAGTTCACGCGCGCGACGACGTAGTTCTTCAGGTACGGCGAGGTGAGGCCCTTGGCCTTGAGCGCATCGACGACCTTCACGACCTCGTCGTCCCACGCGATCAGCAGGTCGGCGCGCTTCTCACGCTCTTTGAGCGCGTCTTGAATCGGCTCTTCGAAGAAGCCCTCGAGGCGCTTGACGACCGAGGTGTACGCGCCGGCCGAGAACCGGGGCCGCTTCTCGTACACGGCGCCGAAGGTGGCGAAGTGCGGCTCTTCGAAGAAGAAGATGAACTCGGTCTCCTTCTCTTTGCCGCGCGCGCCAACGAGGCCGCGGTACATGCGAATGACCTCGAGCGAGCGCTCCTTCAGGTTGTGCGCCTTCTCGGTGTTGAGGGCGAGAATGTTGAACTCGACCTCTTTGTCCGGGAGCACCAGCGCGACGATGCTCTTCGCGCCGATGAGCTTCATGGCGCCGAGGCGGTGGTTGCCGTTGGGTGAGCTGTACTTGCCGCCGTCGTGGCGCACGGCGATGACCGGGTCGAGGAAGCGGCCAACGCGCTCCATGGCGTTGGCGAGCTTCTTCACGTGCGTCTCGCTGCGGTCGCGCTGGTAGGCGGTGGGTTCGACCTTGTCGATGGGCAGGGCCGCGAGCACCACCGAGTGGCCCCCGAGTGGGTCTCTGTAGCTGCCGATGACGACGCCGCCGTCGTCGGCGATCTGCGCCTCGAGCGCCTTCGCCGAGTCGGTCGCCGGCACCATGTCCTTCGGGGTCAGGCCCTTCGAGCCCGCTTCGGCCTTCTTGCGACGAGTTGCGCGCGGCTTCTTCTTGGTGGCTGCCATGGTGTCATTCCCCCGAGACGGTGAGTTCGTTGAAGCGAATGGTGGGCGCGCCGACCGAGCCGCGGAAGGTGAGATCGCTGCCGATGCCGTCGAGCCGCGACAGCATGTCGAGCAGGTTTCCCGCGACCGTGACCTCCTGCACGGGGCGGGTGAGCTCTCC
>JAEUJR010001062.1 GCA_016793585.1 Archangium sp. | reverse complement strand
TCCGACGCGCGCGATGCTCACGACTCCGCTCGCGACGCTCGAGGCGCGCGCTCGGGTGCTCTCGAATGCGCTCGGCTCCATTCCACACCGGGTGGTTCAGACGAGCTCGAAGGTCGGTGGTGGCTCGATGCCGCTCGCCGAGCCGCCCTCATGGGCCGTGGCCGTCACCGGGCCTGCCGTCGCGCTGCACGAAGCGCTGCGGCAGGGCGCTCCGGCCATCGTCGCCAGAATCTGTGACGACGAGCTGTGGTTCGACGTTCGTTGTCTCACCGAGGCCGATTGCCACGTCGTCGCGACGAGAGTCGCCGCCGCCGTTCGAGGAGCCCCATGCTGAACACCGCCGTGCTGGTGCTGAACCGCAACTTCCAACCGATTCACGTCACGAGCGTGAAGCGCGCCATCTCGCTGCTGTATCAGGGCGTCGCGCGCGCCCTCGACGAGCAGTACCGCCAATACGACTTCGCCGACTGGGAGCAGCTGAGCGCCGTAACGGGTGACCGCATTCACTCGATCAACAAGTCGATTCGAGTGCCGCGCGTGCTGGTGCTGACCGCGTTCGAGAAGTTGCCGCGCACCCGCGTGAGGTTCAGCCGCATCAACATCTACGCGCGCGACCAGGACACGTGCCAGTACTGTGGCCGCCAGCTCAAGCGGTCGGATCTCAACCTCGATCATGTGGTTCCGCGATCGCAGGGCGGCCGCACCTGCTGGGAGAACGTCGTGTGCTCGTGCATCGCGTGCAACCTGCGCAAGGGTGGCCGAACGCCCGAACAAGCGGGAATGGCGTTGCTTCGGCCCGCGATTCGACCGAAGTGGACGCCGATGTTCCGCAACGCCGCCAGGCCGCAGACGTACCGGGAGTGGTTGCCCTTTCTCAGCGTGGCTGACGCGTCGTATTGGAACGTGGAATTGAAGGACGACTGACGTCATGGCTGAGAACGAAGCGCTCGATCACGGCGCGATCATCGAGTTCCCGCGCAAGGCCGGCCCACGCCCGAAGACCCGCGCTCGTCGCGTCGTCGCCATCGGCGGCGGGAAGGGCGGCATCGGCAAGTCGCTCGTGTCGGCGAACCTGGGCATCGCGCTGGCCGAACGGGGCTCGAAGGTGGTGCTCGTCGACGCCGATCTCGGCGGCGCGAACCTGCACACCTGCCTCGGCGTCTCGCAGCCGAAGGTCAGCTTGTCTGACTTCGTCGAGAAGCGGGTCGAACGGCTCGAAGACGTCGTCGTTCCCACCGGCATCGAGCGGCTCGAGCTGATCTCGGGCGCGATGGACGAGCTCGACGCGGCAAACCCCAAACACTCCCAGAAGTCGAAGCTGCTGCGGCACCTGAAGACGCTCGACGTCGACTACGTGCTGCTCGATCTGGGCGCCGGCACCAGCTTCAACGTGATCGATTTCTTCCTGATCGCCGACGTGGGGATCGTGGTGATGCTGCCCGAGCCGACGTCGATCGAGAACGCGTACCGGTTCATCAAGGCCGCCTTCTTTCGCCGCCTGCAGACGCTCGCGCCAGACGACGACTTTGCGTCGATCGTCGCCCGGGCCCTCGCGCCGCGTGACGGGCAGGCGCCGCTCACACCGATGGACGTGGTGTTCGAGCTTCGGAAGACCGACGTCGAGTCGGCCGCGCGCCTCGAGCACGCCCTCGCCGGCTTCTCGCCGTGGGTGCTCGTCAATCAGGCCAGAACCCGAGGCGACTTCGACATCGGCCCCACTGTCGTCAGTGCCTGGAAGAAGTTCTTCGGGCTCGAGCTGGGCTACCTCGGCGCGGTCGCCCATGACGACGCCGTCTGGCAGGCTGTTCGGGCCCGCCAATCGCTCATTCGCGCGTTCCCACAGAGCGCCGCCGCCGCTGGCTTGTTGCGAGTCGCGGAAAACCTGATTGCATTGGAACGGTGAAGTCGTTCCAGTCTCAGACGTTCTACGAGCTGCTCGAGGTGTCCGTCGGGGCATCTGACGCAGACATTCGCGCGGCGTTCGATCGGCTCTCGCGCTTGTACGCCGAAGATCAGGTCGCGCTGTATGGGCTCATCGATGAGGGGCGCGCCCGGGCGCTTCGAATTCGCCTCAAGGAGGCGCTCGAGGTGCTGCTCGATGATGAGCGACGCGCCACCTATGACGCGAAGATCGGGCTGCCACCCAGAGAGGGCACGCCAAAGAAGCGCTCGCCGGCGACTCAGCAGCAGCCAGCACCGGCTCCAGCGTGGAGCGGTTCGTATGCGTTCGTGAGCTCGACCCCGGCGGCGCCGGCGACGGGTGGGTTCAGCTACACGATCACGACCCAGGCGCCAGCGTCGGGGTTCACGGTTCCGTTGAGAGCGCCCGAGTCTCCGGTGCCCGATCGGGCTGCCCTCGAGAGAGAGACCGCCTTGAAGGCCGAGCGTGACGCGGCCGAGCGGGCGGCGGCAGAGAAGGCACGCCAGGACGCCGAGCGGGAGCGAGCCGCGAAGAAGGCGCTGAAGAAGGCAGAGAAGGAAGCCGCGGAGAAGGCGCAACGAGAAGCGGAGGAGCGGGCTGCTGCCGAGAAGGCGCAACGAGAAGCGGCAGAGCTGGCCGAGAAGGCTGAGTGGGAAGCGCTCGAGAAGGCAGAACGCGAAGCGGCTGAGAAAGCCGCTGCTGAGAAAGCCGCTGCTGAGAAAGCCGCTGCTGAGAAGGCCGCTGCTGAAAAGGCCGCTGCTGAAATAGCCGCTGCTGAGAAAGCCGCTGCTGAGAAGGTCGCTGCTGAGAAGGCCGCTGCTGAGAAGGCCGCTGCTGAGAAGGCCGCTGCCGAGAAGGCCGCTGCTGAGAAGGCCGCTGCTGAGAAGGCCGCTGCTGAGAAAGCCGCTGCTGAGAAAGCCGCTGCTGA
>JAEUJR010000806.1 GCA_016793585.1 Archangium sp. | reverse complement strand
GACGCGACCAACGCGGAGCACCTCTTCGGCCCGCACATCGCCGCGTGGGTGTTCGGTCATTCACACGTGCGGTTCGATCAGACGATCAACAGCACGCGGATCGTCAGCAATCCACGTGGCTATCCCGATGAACCGGTCGCTGGATTCGATCCGTCATTCACCATCGACGTCAGCTGACAGGCGACCGCTCGTCTTTTCGTCCATGTTTGTCTGAGTCCGCCGCTCCCGACGCGATCAACCAGCTCTCACGGCACGCGCCGGGGTGCTCGGCCGACTCGGCCCAACACGCCAACCGTAACTATAACGGCCCTAAGGTAGCGACCCCGGGCGACCGGGTTCAGCGACGCTCCGACGATCTCTCGCAGATCCACGAGCGCTCCCGCTGCTGTCGCGTCAGTGCATCGACGCGACGGTGAGAGAGGCGTCCCTCCGGGGACAACGTGGCCTGGTCACTCGAGCGCCCCGGTGGGTGCCGTGAGATGCGCGAGTCATCCCTCACAGATCTTCAGCGCGTCTGCGACGTCGGCCTGCCCCGCGAGCACCTGGCAGGCGCCCTTTCGGAACGACGTGCTGTCGTTCTTCTTCAGCTTCTCGGCGACCGGCTTCTTCAGCTGCGCCGCGCAGCGCGTGTTCACCAGGGGCTTCATCACGTCGAGCCAGCTCTGGTAGTCGATCACGTCGATCACGACGTCGACGAGCTTCGAGTCGGCGCACACCGCGTCGCCATCACGCTTGAATGCGAGCTCGTAGAGCGGCCACGCCGATGACGCGACGAGCCGCTCTGCGACGACCTCTTTCGCGAGCCGCTGCGCGAGGCCTTTCGTCATCGTGTCCTTCTCGACGAACTCGACCACCTTCGGCACCCACTGCTCGTCGCTGGTCGCGTGGCGATAGTTCGAGAACGTCCACTTGAAGGCCTGAACGCCCTTGTCGGCACGCGCCTGGAACCACGCCGTCGACTTCTTCAGCGACGGAAACGCGACGAGCTGCTCGTCGATCATCATGAGCACGTGCTCGCCAGCCCGGCCGTCTTTCACTTCGGCCTTCGTGATCGCCTCGATGCTGGCGCGCTCGACGAAGCCCTCCCACTCTTCGTCCCGCTCGGCCGGAGCGACGTCTTTCAACCGCCCCATCATCTCGACGTAGTTCTGCTGCTTATCGAGGGCGCGCAGATCGGCGTAGGCGGCAGACTTCGCAGTGGCGCAACCAACGAGAAAGAGAAGGGGAAGGAGGAGCTTGGTCATGGCGTCACGGAAGATGCCGTAGCCGCCTCAACCGTGCATCAGCCTTTGACGGCGCCGGCGGTGAGCCCGCCGACCAGGTACTTCTGGAGCGCGAAGAACAGCGCCATCACGGGAGCCGAGACAATGAGGGCTCCGGCGGCGAAGTGGCCCCACTCGGTCTTCCACTCGCCGACGTATTGCTGCAGCGCGACCGGCAACGTGAAGCGCGCGGCGTCGTTGATCAGCGTCGCCGACAAGATGAACTCGTTCCACGCGGTCATGAACGAGAACAGCGCAGTCACCGCGAGGGCAGGGCGGGCGAGGGGGAGCACGACGATCCAGAACACCTGCCACGGCGAGGCTCCGTCCATCACGGCGGCCTCTTCGAGCTCGCGCGGAATGGTGTCGAAGTAGCCCTTCAGCATCCACACGCAGAAGGGCAGCGACGACGTCGAGTACACGAGCACCAGGCCGCCCCACGAATCGAGCAGGCTCAGCTTCTGGAGCAACGAGTAGAGCGGCACCAGCATCAGCGTCGCGGGGAACATCTGCGTCACCAGCAGGGTCTGCATACCGGCGTCTTTGCCGGGGAAGCGGAAGCGCGAGAGCGCGTACGCCGCGGTGACGGCGAGCGACAGGCCCACGAGCGTGGTGGCTCCCGAAACGATGATCGACGCGAGCAATTGACGACCGAACAGCCAACGGCCCTGCGAGTCGTGCGAGAACAACACGTCGCGAAAGTGATCGAACGTGATCGCTTCGGGGAACGGGTTGATCGACAGCGACAACGACTGCGTCGGTGACAGCGCCATCTTCACGACCCACAGCACCGGGTACAGCGACGCCACGCACGCGAGCACGAGGCCCATGTGAATCGCCGCCACCGTCCAGCCAGAGCGCTTCATGCGGCCTCCGGGCCGGTGAGCTTGCGGGTCAGGCGAGTCCACCCGAGCAGCACGAAGAAGATCAGCACCGAGTACGCCGCCGCGAAGCCGTACTGCTCGTTGCGCTGAAACGCCCAGCGGTAGGCCTCGCTCACCAGAATGTCGGTGGCTCCGCCGGGCTCACCGCCAGAGACCAGGTAGATGATGTTGAACATGTTGAACGTCCACACGCAGCCGAGGATCACCGACGGCAGCAGCGCGGGCTTCAACAGCGGCAGCGTGATGCGACGAAACTGAGTC
>JAEUJR010001021.1 GCA_016793585.1 Archangium sp. | reverse complement strand
GCAGCAGCTGGGTCAGCGACTCGTCGTCCATGTTTCGCGGGGCGATGTCCGGTTCTGCGGGTCATTTCCGAGAACACCCGCAGACGAGCTTCAAACCTACAAGGAGATGACCCGTGAAGCGGATTGTTCTGGTGGCGACGTTCGGTGTGCTGTCGGCGTGCGGCATTCTGGGCATTGACGGCGCCGATGCCGGCAACGTGGGTGGCGGTGGTGCGGGTGGCGCCGGCGCAGGCGGCGGCAGCGTGGTGGGCACCGGGTGGACGAAGATCGCCCCGCCCCCCGCGTTCGAGGGCAGCAGCGTGTACGTGTACGGCGTTCACTGCACGGCGGCCGACAAGTGCGTGCTGGCCACCTCGACGGGAAACTCGCGGGGCGGCGGCGTGTTCGCGCTCACCGGCACGAGCTGGGGCGAGCTGCTCGTCGACGGTGACTACGAAGACGGCCCTGTCGCGACGCTCTCGGGCACCCTCGGCGACCTCTCGTTCCTCGGCTTCGTGCCCACGCGCAGCGGCGTCGTCGCGCGCGTCACCACCTCGGGCGCCATCGTCTCGGCGAAGGGTGACCTCACCGCGAAGTCGAGCTGGAGCGCCGTGAAGACGGGCACCGTCGTCGGTGGCGACTTCGGCCTGAACGCGACCATCACGCTGCAGTCTTCGTCCGACACCGACTGGGTCTTCGTGAACAACAACGGCTTCGTCTACAGCGCGACGCAGGCGCCATCGGCCACCACCGCGTGGACGAAGATCTGGTCGCCCACCGCGGTGCCTCCGACGCCCGCCGACTTCGAGGCCCAGTTCATGGCCGACAAGTCGCTCTGCGATTGGGACATCACCACCAGCGCGCAGCCGTACCCGTCGCAGTCGTTCTGGGCCGCGCCCGACCTGAGCCTGCTGATTCACCCCGCCAACGGCCTGAACCAGAACTCGTGGCGCGAGGCGACGAACAACGAGGCGCGGTTCGGCGCCATCAAACCGGGCGTGTGCATCTCGACCGACAAGGGCCGCCACTTCTTCTTCAAGGAGCTGCCCGAGAACCTGAACGTCAGCAGCCCCGGCCCGTTCGGCGTCACCTGCCTCGACAAAGACACCTGCTTCGCGTTCAACGGCACCCAGTTCCAGGCGAACAGCTACCTGTACTTCACGACCAACGCGACGCAGGGCAAGGCCTCGACGTGGACGAAGGCGACGCTGCCTTCGGGCTTCGCGACGTCGACCGACATCACCATCTCGGCCGTCTTCTTCGCGCCCGACAAGACGCATGGCTGGGCGGTCGGCAACAACTCCCGCAAGCCGATGCTGCTGCGCACGACCGACGCCGGCCGCACCTGGAGCGACGTCAGCGGACAGGTCACGGCCCTCGCGACGTCAGACCTGGTGAACGGGTTTGCGCTCGACGCGAATCGCATCTGGGTCGTCGGCCGGTACGGCTTCGTCGGCACCACGGGCAGCGCGCAGAACTGACGAGGGGCTCCTGACGCAACCGCGCGGCGGCGATAGGGTCGTGGGCCATGCCCTCGCTTCGTTCGCTGCCGCTGTCGTCCGTGAAGAGCTTGACCGCGACCGACGCCGCTGCGCTCAAACGTATCGGCATCGACAACACCAAGGAGCTGCTCGAAGCAGCGTCGTCGACCGCTGCCGAGCGCGCGCTCGCGAAGAAGGCGGGCCTGCCGACCTCGGTGGTGCGTGAAGCCGTCAACCGCGCCGACCTGCTGAACGTGAAAGGCGTGGGGAAGTCGACGGCTGATCTGTTCGAGAACGTGGGCGTGAACTCGGCCAAGGAGCTGGCGCAGCGAAACCCGGTGGCGCTCGCGCGGTCGCTCGAGGCCTTCGTGAAGTCGCACCCTGATCAGGCGCGGTGGCTGCCGTCGAAGGCGACCATCACCACGCTGGTCGAGAACGCGAAGCCCTTCGCGACGCCGCCCGGCCCCCAGCCGGCGCCCGTGAAGAGCTGGGGCGAAGCGCAGGGCCGCGCGGTGAGCGCGCTCTTCAGACACATCGACGAGGTGCTCTTCTCGAATCACCCCGACGGCGCCGCGTTTCGTGAGGCCGTTCTCGCCCACCGCCCACAATCGGAGTGGCCACAGGTTCGCGACCAGCTGCGCGCCGCGGTGGCGAACTTCGCGAACGGCGTGCCGCTGCCTTCGGGTGGAGCGCCCTCGGGAGCCACGCGCACCGAGACGCCCACCCACTACACGTGGGAAGGCGCCCTGCTCGGCCTCTACACCGAGCTGCAGGTGAGCAAGGCGACCGGGTCGATCGACAAGCTCTTCATCGAGATCGACTGATCAGCAGTACGCGCCCTGGAGCAGCACGGGCTCGCCCGACTTGAACTTCGCGACGATGTCGTCGGCGACGTGTTTGCCGACATAGGTGTCTTCCGAGCTCGTGGTGCACAGCCGCTCTTCGCCGAGCGACAAGGTGGCGCACGCCCAGCCAGCGGGAACGAGGAACAACCCTTCTGCGGGACCAGCACCTTCTTCATCGTCCTCCGACTTCGTGAAGCCGTGCTTCGTCTCGAGCTCGCTCCAGAACGCGGCGGGAATCGCGGCGAGGCTCAACGTCTCGAGACGTGACGGCTCGATGCGCTGAGCGGGCATTCCATCTTCGGCCGCGCTCACGAGCAGCCCTGCGTAGAACGTCTCGTGCGCTTCGTCGTCTTCGTCGGCTTCGGACGGGCCGGGGTTCACCACGACGAGTGGGAGGCCCGTCTTCTTCCGCCACTCGGCGGC
>JAEUJR010000947.1 GCA_016793585.1 Archangium sp. | reverse complement strand
TGTGCGTCATCGACGAGGCCCACGAGATCTTCGCGGGCATCTACAAACGGTTCGCGCCATCGGGCGACTACGACCCCGAGGCGCCACACGCGCGCACCGCGGGCCGGGTGAAAGAGGTGCTGCAGGCGGGGCAGACGCCGGCGCTGCTGCTCACCGCCACGCCGATTCAGAACAACCTCGCCGAGCTCTGGGGCCTCGTGCAGTACGTCGACCCGCTCGGCACGTTGCTCGGCGATCTGCCCACGTTCCGCGAGGTCTTCTGCGCGAACGACGATCGCCAGTTGGCGCCGGGTCAGGAAGAGGAGCTGCGCGCGCGGCTCAAGCAGGTGCTCCAGCGCACGTTGCGTCGGCAGGCACAGTCGTTTCTCGAGAAGCCCTTCGTCAATCGGCAGGCGCGGCGGTTCGAATACGCGATGAGCCCGGCCGAGCGTTCGCTGTACGACGACGTCACGCGCTACCTGCTCGAGCCCGGTATTCGCGCGTTCCAGGGTCGGCACCGCAAGCTGCTGCTCCTCGGCTTCCACCGGCGCATGGCGTCGTCGACCCTCGCGCTGGCGTCGTCGCTCGAGCACGTGGCCGCACGGCTTCGACGGCTCGCTGCAGGCGAGACTCCAGATGATCGCGAGCTCGACGCGCTGGTGGCCGATCTCGAAGACGACGATCTCCGCGCCCTGGGTGACGACGACTACGCAGCGCCTGCCGAGAAGGTCGACGTCAGCGGCGAAGTCTCACGCGTCGAGTCGTTCGTCACCCGCGCGAAGTCACTCGTGCACGACGACGGCCGGTTTCGCTCGCTGCTCAAGGCGATCGACTTCGTGGCGACCCGTGCGAAGGCGGGGCAGGGCGCGCCGAAGCTGGTCATCTTCACCGAGTCGCTCGTCACGCAGGAGTACCTGAGAGACGCCCTGATCGAGAGCGGTCAGGTGCGGCCCGACGACATCACGATCTTCCGCGGCACCAACGATGGGCCACGTGCGCACGAAGCGCTCGTTCGCTGGCAACACGAGGTGCCACCGGGAGAAGCGACCCAGCCGAGCAGGGACATCGCGATGCGCCTCGCGCTCGTGCATGAGTTCCGCACGCGCACGCGGGTCTTCATCTCGACCGAGGCCGGAGCGAAGGGCCTCAACCTGCAGTTCTGCAACGCCGTCGTGAACTGGGATCTGCCGTGGAACCCGCAGCGCATCGAGCAACGCATCGGGCGCTGCCATCGCTACGGGCAACAGCACGACGTCACCGTCATCAACTTCATCGCGAAGGACAACGAGGCGCAGGCGCTCACCTTCGACATCTTGAGCCAGAAGCTCGATCTCTTCGGCACCGTGCTCAGCGCGTCCGATCAGATCCTCCATCGGCCGCAGGGGCCGGGCGGCGACGTGCTCGTCAGCGCGCTGGGCGCCGAGTTCGAAGCCGAGCTCGCGCGCATCTACGAACGGGCGCGGACGATCGAAGAGGTGAACGCCGAGATCCGCGCGCTGCGTGAGAAGGTCGCCGAAGAGCGCAAACGCTTCGAAGAGACGCGCTCGCGCACCATCGGCATCATCGAGCAGCGCTTCGACGAAGACGTGCAGCACGTGTTTCGGCTGCGGCGTGACGCAGTGCCCGGTTCGCTGGCCGAGCTCGACCGCGATCTCTCGCAGGTGGTGCTCGGGTACCTGCGCGCCAGGCAGATTGCGTTCACGCAGAAAGACGGCGTCGTCGAGATCGCTCCAGGCCCGAAGTTCACCGAGGGCGTGCGGGTCGCGATCGGCTCGGTCGACGGGCACACCTCGCTGCATCTCGGGCACCCGCTCGTCGCTGCGGCCGTCGAAGACGCGCGGCAGTACACCGGTGGTGGCGCCGTCGCCGTGAAGCTGAAGGCCCCCGCGAAGACCGGGCGGCTGCGGTTGCTGAAGGCCTCGTTCGACGGCTTCGAGCGGGTCGAGCTCATCATTCCCGTGGTCTCGTTCGCCGACGGGCAGGTGCTCGAACAGTCGGCTGCGCTCGAGCTGCTTTCGCAGGAGCTGAAGGACACGAAGCCGCCCGCGCAGCGCGTCGACGACGCCACCATGCAGGACGCGCAGGACCAGGCCCTCTTCGTGCTGCAGGCCGACGTCGACCAGGCCGAGCATCGCCGCTTCGAGGCGGCGTCGACGCAGGCCGAGCGCTTCCTCGACGATCGCCTGCTGGTGCTGCGCAAACGGAAGCGGGCGATCGAAGACCGAATCGACGCGGCCGAGCGCCGGCGTGAAGGCGCGGTCGGCTCCGAGGCGAGAACCGACGCCGAGCACGCACTCAAGACCGCCACGCGAGAGCTCGAGCTGGTCGACGCGCGCATCGCGAAGCTGCAGCAGCGGGACGATCAGCGGTACCGCACCTACCTCGAGCACATTCAGAAGCGGCGCTACTCGCCGCCGCGCATCGAGATCCTCGTCGACGTGGACGTGGTCTTCACATGAAGCGCACGGAGGAAGACATCGTGCTGAAGCTCCTGCACACGGCTGACTGGCACCTGGGCCGCCGCTTTCGCGCGTTCAGTGAGGAGGCCAGCATCAAGCTCTCGCGCGCCCGCCTCGAGGTGATCGATCGCATCTTCGCCGAAGCCGAGCGGCACCAGGTCGACGCGGTGCTCTGCGCGGGCGATCTCTTCGACGAACCACAGCCGAGCCGCGAATGGAGCGACGGCCTCGTCGACCTGCTCGCGAAGCGCCAGTGGAAGGATCGGCCGGTCTTTCTGCTGCCCGGCAATCACGACCCCATTCAGCCCGATTCGATCTGGGTCGATCAGCGCTTCAGGCAGGCGCTCCCGGGCTGGGTCACCGTGGTCGAGGCGCCGAAGGAGTACACGCTGGCCAACGGTTGCGCGCTGTACGCGGTGCCGTGCGAGTCGCGCGCCGGCCAGCTCGACCCCACCACGAAGATCCCGAAGCGCGCCGCAGGAGATGAACGTGTTCGTATCGGCCTCTGTCACGGCAGCACGTTCGACATGGCCGACGCGCAGACGAACTTTCCCATCTCGAAAGACGCGGTGATCGATCGCGGCCTCGACTACCTGGCCATCGGCGACACGCACGGCTTCCGGTTCATTCCGCCCGAGCGGAAGCAGCCGCCAACGATCTACCCGGGCACGCCTGAGCCGACGGCCTTCGACGAGCGCGATCCCGGCTCCGTCGCGGTGGTGCTCATGACGCGCCAACGCCGCGCGATGGTGAACCAGCGCAAGGTCGCCGCGTGGGAGTGGGAAGAGGTGTCGGTCTCGTCGATGACGCAGCTGAAGCAGCTCGCGACGAGAACCGATCTGAAGAGCCGGGTCTTGCGGCTGCACGTCGATCTGAGCCTCACGGCGCCCGAGCTGGAAGAAGCCGAGCGCTTGCTCGAGTCGCTGGCCGGCAACCTCGCGCGGCCCGGCATGGTGGGCGTGCTCGATCTGCATCGGCACCGGCTCGAGCTCGACGTGTCGAACGTCGCGGCCTGGAGCAGTCAACTCCCGTCGGTGTTGCAGGCGACGGTGACGAAGCTGCAGACCGCTGCGGCCGACCCTGCGCGCCGCCTTGCCGCCCAGCGCGCGCTGTTTCATCTGTTCCGCTCCACGCGGAAGGCCTCCTGAGTCATGCGCTTCGTCGATCTCGAGGTGAAGAACTTTCAGGCGGTGACCTCGGCGAAGGTCGACTTCGCGCCGCAGTTGAACGTGCTGTTCGGGCCGAACGATCTCGGCTAGTCGACGCTCATCACCGCACTCCGGTCCGCGCTGCTGACGCCCGCGAAGTCGAGCGATGGTGCCGTCTTCCTGCCCTGGTACCGCGACGCGATTCCACGCGTGGTGCTCACCTTCGAGGCCGATGACGGGCGCTTCTGGCGGGTGACGAAGGAGTTCGGCGAGAGCCGCGGCGCAGCCGAGCTCTTGTCGTCGAAAGACGGGAAGAACTTCTCGGTCGAGGCCAAGGCCCGCGAGGTCGACGAGAAGCTGCGCGGGCTCTTGCAGTGGGGCCTTCCCGAAGCGCGCGGTCGCAACATTCCCGACTCGTTCCTCACCAACGCGCTGCTCGCTGGTCAGTCAGAGGTCGAGAGCATTCTGGAGCGGAGCATTCGTGACGATCCCTCCGACACGGGCAAGTCACGGCTGACGCGCGCGCTCGCCGCCCTCGCGCAAGATCCACTCTTCAAGCGGGTGCTCGAACAGGCCCAGCTCGAGCTCGATCAGTTCTTCACCTCGACGGGCCGTCGTCGCGGCGGCGCGAAGTCGAGGTTTGCTGCCTTTGTCGAAGCTGTGAAGTCGCTCACCGACGAGTTGAAGCTGGCGCAGGACCAGCTCGACCAGTCGGCCGCCACCGAGGCGCTGGTGAACTCGCTGCGTGGTGGGGTCGAAGAGGCGCGCCGCAAGGAGCGGGAGGCCACCGCGATGGTCGAAGGCGCGCGGCAAGCCGTCGAGGCGTCGCGGGCGCGCGTCGCTGCCGAAGAGAAGGTGAAAGACGCGCGGGCCGGCCTCGCGAAGATCGACGAGGTCGTCGCGCGCGCGAAGAGGTCGGCCGACGAGGTGAAGGCGCTCGAAGCGAAGCTCGCCGCCGATGAAGCGCTCGTGAAGAAGGCCGACGAGGCGCTGGCCGAGAGCCGTCAGGCCCTTCGCTCGGCCGAAGAGGCGCTGCAGCGGGCGCAGAGCGAAGAGGGCGCGCGGGAACGGGAGCTCAAACGCGCGACGTTGAAGAGCCGCCAGTCGGAGCTCGACGCGATCACCGCGAAGCTCGAACCCCAACGCGAGAAGGCGAAGGCCGCCGCCGAAGCTGCGAAGCAGTTGGTTGCCGCACAGGCTGACGAGAAGAAGCTCGTCGCCGAGGTGAAGGCGCTCGAGGCGAAGGCCACCGAAGCCCGCAGCCACCTCGAGCTCGCGCGCTACGTGCTCGACTACGGCCAGTGGAAGACCGCCGAACGAATCGCCGAGAAGGCCGGCCGGGCGCGCGAAGAGGCTGCTGCATTCGAGGCGAAGGCCGCCGCGCTGGTGACGAAGCTCGCCTCGCTCGAGAAGGATCAGCAGAAGCGGGCTGATGCGCTGAACGCCGCGCTCGAGAAGCTGCCGTCGGTCGAACAGACCGCCGTGTTCGCGAAGCTCGAGACCGATCGCCAGATCATCGATGGCCGCGCAGGTGGCGGCATGAGCGTGATCGTCAAGGCGCTCGACGAAGTGCGGCTGCACACCGAGGTCGACGACGAGAGCCCGAGCGACGAGGTGCTCAAGGCGAACAAGGAGCGCTCCATCGACGCCGAGCGCAAGGTGTCGCTCGATGTCGGGCAGAAGGTGTCGATCGAGATCATCGCCGGCACGAAAGAGATCCGGCAGATGCGCGACACGCTCTCGAAGCGTTGGCGCAACGAGGTGGTGCCTGCGCTCACGAACGCAGAGGTGAGCTCGGTCGCAGAGCTGCAGTCGCGTCACGCCTCGCTCGAGAAGGAACGCGTGGCGCTCGCTGCGCTGCAGGTCGAGCTCGATCGCGCGCGCGCCGAAGAGCAGAGCGCCCGTCAGCAGGCGGCGCTGATCTCGAGGCAGGGCAGTGAGGTCGAGTCTGCCGAGTCGCTGCAACGCAAACGCGACCGCATTCCGCAGGCGCAGCTCGCCGTCATCGAGTCGATGTTCTCGACCCTCGGCGCCGACTGGGAGTCACAAGCGAAGGGGCTCGAGACGAAGCAGCGCGTTGAGCTCGATGCTCTCACCGAAGGCCTCTCGAAGAAGAAGGCAACGCTCGCGGCGGTCGAGGAGCGTCGCTCGAGCCTCATGGCCACGCAGTCGGCTCCCGTCGATCTCGACGCCATCGAGCTGCAGCTGAACTCGGCGCTGACCGAGCGGAGGCAGCTCGCGGCGACACTTCAGGCGCTCGAGTCGGAGCAGGGCGCCGAGGTGAAGGCGGCGCAACGTGCGGTCGACGAACGACGTGCGAAGGTCACGGCCACCGAGCAGAGCAGGGCGACCGCGGGAAAGGGCGCCGACACCAGTCGTGCGGCGCTGCACGAGAAGAAGGGCCAGCTCGCCGTGCTCCAGGCGGAAGCCGAGCGGCTCGATCGCGCCCGGGCCCTCGAGGTGCTCACCGAGGCGGAGACGGCGTTGAAGCCGCTGCTCGCGAATCCAGTCGTCTCGGCCGCCGACGTCGAGGCCGCCGAACAGATCCTCGTCCGCCTCCGCGCCGACGCCGCCGAGAAGGAGGCCGAGTTCAACCGCGCCGACGGAGCGCTCTCGAAGATCGGGGGGCCCCAGCTGCGCGAGAAGGTGACACAGCTGCACGAGGCGCTCGAGGCCGCGAAGGCCCGTGAAGCCGAGGTCGAGCTCGACGCCGACTCGTGGAAGTTGCTGCAAGAGACGCTGCGTGAGGCCGAGAACGCCGAAGGTGGCCATCTCGGCCGTGCGCTCGCCGGACCGCTCACCACCCAGTTCCGCGAACTCACCCAGGGCCGCTACGGCACCCTCGAGCTCGGGCCAGATCTGAAGGCGTCAGCACTCACGGCTGAAGGCGCGTTGATGGATGGTGAGTCGGTGCTGCGCGCGCTGTCGGTCGGTACGCGAGATCAGCTCGCGAGCCTGCTCCGGGTCGCCATCGCCCGGCAGCTCAAGTCGGCGCTCGTGCTCGATGATCACCTGGTGCACACCGATGCCGATCGCATGAGCTGGTTCGTCGACGCGCTTCGAAAGACGGCCCTCGAGGCCCAGGTCATCGTCGTCACCTGCCGCCCCCTCGACTACGTGCCGGCCGACGCGTTGAAGGGCAAAGAGGCCGTGCGCGATCTCGGAGGTGGCTCGCTTCGGCTGGTCGACCTCTCGAAGACCATCGAAGGCTGGGCCGAACGCCGCCCGCGGCCGTGATTCGTCAGGCTTTTCTCGATCACGCGTCGAACCTGTTGACAGCAGCGTCGGGGTCACATACTTCCGCCGCGCTTTTCGCAGTCAGGTCTGGCCCTGTCGTCTAGTGGCCTAGGACGGAGCCCTCTCACGGCTTAAACCCGGGTTCGAATCCCGGCAGGGTCACAAAACCTGGTCGTCCCCAGGTAAGGGGCTCCGAGGGAAACCTCGGAGCCCTTTTTCTTTGCCGTCATGACGACCAGAACCCGCGACAGGCAGCCCTCCGAGGAACAGGCCGTCGTCGACGTCGCGCCGATCGATCTCGAGTCGTCGGCGCAGCGGCTGACCCGGTTTCAAGAGGTGGTTCGCTCGATGCGGGCATTGCCCGTGGCTGCGCGAAGCGACGTCGCCTTCGAGCTCAACGAGCTGCTGATCGCGATGCGCGCACCTGGCCACGAGTCCGAAGAGTCAGAGCTCATTCTCGAGCTGCTGGCTTCGAAGACGCTCGAAGGCGTCGTCGACCCGATCGGCCGCAGCTGTCGCAACGAGGCTGTCGAGACGATGCTGTCTTCGGGCTTTCCCCATGCGCTGGCGCTCGACCCGGAAGACGCCGCGTTCGCTCGAGCCTGGAACAGCGGCAAGGCAACCCAGCCGCTCGCCGCCTGGGAGCAGGTGCTGCTGCGCAATCGACGCATGGGCGCGGCGGTGATCGGCGCGGGGCAGGTGCTCGCGTTTCTGGTCGCCCTTCAGACGGCCCTGTTCACGCAATCGCCGCTTCTCGTCGTCGGCCCGCTCCTGCTGACCCTCGTCGCGGCGGTCGTGCTGGGCCTCGCGCGGCCCCGCTCGGCGAACGTCGGCCTGTTGGGCGGCGCGCTGGCCATGCTCTGGCTCGTGCATGGTTTCCTTGCGATGGGAACGTCATCGTCGGCCTTCGGGGTCGCGTGCTCCTCGATGCTGGTCGGCATGATCGTCGCCCTTGATGGGGTCGACCGGGCAGCTCCCGATCCCGACGCACCGTACTGGGGTCGTCAGAACGCACCGTCGTGGTGGCGCAGGACTCCGGCACAGGGGGATTGGCCCACGACCGACCCGTGGGGCCGTTCGACCTCCGACTGGAACTTCGGCCGTGACCCGACGCCCGGCGAGATCGTGCCGAACCCGAAGGGCGACTACTGGAAGCTGAAGGAGAACAAGCCCTGACGGGTTCTTCGATGACTGATCCCAAACGCTGTCCCCTCTGTGGTGAGCCGAACGCCTGCGGTGTCGCGGCAGGTGACGCGGTCTGTTGGTGCTTCTCGGTGAAGCTCGACCCTGCCGTACTGGCGAAGCTTCCCGAGGCTGCGAAGGGCAAGGCCTGCGTGTGCCGGAAGTGCGGCGAACTGCGCCCAGAACCGGCCGTTTCTACACG
>JAEUJR010000936.1 GCA_016793585.1 Archangium sp. | reverse complement strand
GACCCCGCGTCGTACGGCGGCATTCTCTGGTGCCTCGGCGCGCTCGACCGGCCCTTCACCCCCGAGACGAAGTTCTTCGGCAGCGTGCGTTCGCGCGACCTCGACGAGCAGGGCAGACGTTTCGACGTCGCCGAGTACGAGCGCCGCATGCACCGGCCGTCGCGGGGGCAGCCGCTCGTGGTGGCCATCGTCGGTGGCGGCGTCGCGGGAGCATCGTGTGCGCGCGCGCTCGTCGACGCAGGCCATGCCGTCACCGTGTTCGACAAGGGCCGCGGCCCGGGTGGAAGGCTCTCGACGCGGCGTGAAGGTGACCTGCACTTCGACCACGGCGCCCAGTACTTCACGGTGCGCGACGAGCGCTTCGCGAGGTTGGCCCGCGCCTGGTGGCAGGAGCGCGTCGTCGCCGAGTGGAAGCCGAAGCTCGGCGTGTTCGGCGCTCCGAAGCCGCGCGTCGAGCTCGAGGCGACGAAAGAGGGAAAGCCGCTGGTGCGCCTCGTCGCCACGCCCGGCATGAGCGCGCTGCTCGAGCGCATGCTCGAAGGCGTCGACGTTCGGTACGGCACGCGCGTCGACGGGGTGGTGCGGCGTGACGAGCGCTTCGGGCTCACGGGCGAAGAGGGCGCTCCGCTTGGAGAGTACGACGCGGTGGTGGTGGCGACGCCCGGGCCCCAGGCCGCGACGCTGGTCGACCCGCTCTCGTACGAACTCGCCTCCCGCGTGCGTGAGGCCCGCTACGCGCCGACGTGGGCGGTGATGCTCGCCTTCGACCACCCGCTCTCGCTCGACGTCGACGCCGCGTTCGTGAACGTCGGCCCGCTCTCGTGGGTCGCGCGGGAGTCGTCGAAGCCCGACCGCCGCGACGGCGAGCGCTGGGTCGTCCACGCGAACGCCGAGTGGAGCGCCGCGCACCTCGACGAGTCGCCCGAGCAGGTGCTGCCACAGCTCGTCGAGGCCTTCTTCGTGACGACGGGCGCGACGCGCCTCGAGCCCTCGTTTCAGAAGGCCCACCGCTGGCGGTACGCGCTGGTGACGAAGCCGCTCGGCGCCGATTGCCTCGTGCACGAGTCGGGGCGCGTGGTGCTGTGCGGTGACTGGTGCCTCGGCGCGCGCATCGAGGGCGCGTACCTGTCGGGCGCTGCGGCGGCGGGCAGGCTCAACGCGCTTCCCCCCACGGTCATCGAAGCGCCCGTGGCGCCGGCTCACCTGCACCGCCCTTCGCAGCTGCGCCTCGTCTGAGTGGCGCTACTGTCTGGCGTGTGACGTGCCCCCACGGCGCCAGCCCTGCTTCGTGCCCGGTCTGCCAGCCGAGCCAGGACTCCATCTCGGACCCGACGATTCGGCGCGACGTGCCGTCGTCGGAGGCGTCGACGCAAGAGGTCGTCGCCGCCGAGTTGCCCGTCGACGGTGGCCGACTCGGCCGGTTCCTCATCGTCGAGGCCGTGGGGCAGGGCGGCATGGGCGTGGTGTACCGGGCGTACGACCCGGCCCTCGACCGGCGTGTCGCGCTCAAGCTGCTGCGCGCGCGGGCGGGTGTCGGTGACACGGGAGGCACCGCGCGGCTGGCTCGCGAGGCGCAGGCCATGGCCCGCCTGGCGCACCCCAACGTGGTGCCCGTCTACGACGTGGGCCGAACCGGCGACTCGCTCTTCGTCGCCATGGAGTTCGTCGACGGCGCCACGCTTCAGCGCTGGCTCTCCGAGACGGCGCGGCCCTGGCGGGAGACGTTGGCCGTCTGCATTCAGGCGGGCCGGGGGCTCGAGGCGGCACACGCGGCGGGCATCATTCACCGCGACTTCAAGCCGGCGAACGTGCTCGTCGGCAAAGACGGGCGCGCCCGCGTCACCGACTTCGGGCTCGCGCGCTCGAGCGGAGACGCCGAGCGCCCCTCGACGCCCGTGCCCGCTGGCCCGCTCTCGCTCGAGACGCCGCTCACCATCGCCGGCTCGGTCATGGGCACGCCCGGGTACATGGCGCCGGAGCAGTACCTGGGCCAGCCCTCGAGCGCTGCCACCGACCAATACGCCTTCTGCGTGACGCTCTACGAAGCGCTCTACGGGCAGCGGCCCTTCAGCGGCCCCGACCTGCAGACGATGGCGCGCCTCACGCAGGCGGGTCAGGTGCCGCCGCCGCCGAAGGGCTCCACCGTTCCAGCGTGGCTCTTCCCCCTCGTCGCGCGCGGCCTCGCCCCCAACCCGCTCGACCGTCACCCCTCGATGCACGCGCTGCTCGAGGCGCTCGAGCGCGACCCTTCGGCGCGGCGGCGGCGGCTGTGGCTGACGGGGCTCGCGGCGGTGGTGACGGCCGGCGTGGCCGCGGGGCTGTGGTCGTGGCCCACGGTGCGCGCGTCGAGCTGTCACCGCGAGACGGAGCAGCTCGCGACGAGCGTGTGGAGCCGTGAAGCCGGTGGCCGCGTCGAGCAGGCGTTTCTCGCGACGAAGCTGCCCTTCGCGCCGCTGGCGCTCGACTTCGTGCGCACGAACCTCGATGGCTTCATGGCGGCCTGGCGCGCCGAGCGGCACCGCGCCTGCGACGACACCCTGCTTCGGCAGACGCGCACCGAGCGGCAGCTGGCCTTGCGGCTGGCGTGCCTCGAGAACCGGCGCGTCGAGCTGCAGACGCTGGCCACCCGCTTTCAGCAGGCCGACGTCGAGATGGTGACGCAGGCCGCGGCGGCCGTCAGCCGGCTCACCACGGTGGAGCGCTGCGCGAACGTCGAGCTGCTCGAGCAGCGGGCCGCGCTCGGTGACGCGCTCCGCCGCCAGGCCGAGGTCATCGAGCAGCAGCTGTCCGAGGGGCGCATGCTGGTGGCGTTGGGCCGGCACGCCGACGCCCGCGCGGTGTTGACTGCAGCGCTCGCGTCGGCGCGTGCGCTCGAAGACCCGCAGACCGTCGCCGTGGCCGCGCTCGAGCTGGGCAGCCTCGAGCGACAGGCAGACCAGTACGCCGCGGCGAGACCTCCCCTCGACGAGGCGCTGCGGCTCTCGCTGCTCTCGCACGACGACCCCACGGCGCTGCAGGCGCTGGGGCTGCTCTCGTCGCTCGTCGGCTGGCGCCTGCAACAGCCGAACGTGGCGCTCGCGCTGGTGAACGTCGGGCGCGGGCTGGTGCCGAGGGTCAACGACCCGGTGCTCGAGGCGCTGCTCGACGAAGGAGAAGGTGACGCCCGCTGGTTGATGGACGACTTCGACGGCGCGCTCGCGGCCTACCAGCGGGCGCTCGCGCTGCTCGTGCGCGCGCAGGGCCCGGCCGGGCTCGACGTCGCCAGGCTGCACTCCTCGGTCGGGTGGATTCACATGGAGCAGGGCGCGTTGTCGCTGGCGCAGGCGGCCTACGACCGTTCGCGGCGCTCCCGCGAGGCGCTGCTCGGCGTCGACCACCCGACGCTCGGCCCCACGTGGAACGAGCTGGGCCACCTCGCGCGTGAGCTCGACGACCGCGAAACAGCGCTCTCGGGGCTGCGCCGCGCGTACGAGCTGCGGCTGCGCACCAGCGGCGCGACGGCCCAGATTTCGGGCCGCGCCGCCGTCAACCTCATCGCCATGCTCGTCACCTTGCGCCGTCTCGACGAGGCGCGCGAGCTGCTGTCGACCGCCGAGGTGGTGCTGGCGCCCTTCCCCTCGAGTCAGGAGGGGCTCGAGAAGGTGCGCTGCCGGTTGCTGCTGGCGTCGAACGAGCTCGGCGCGGCGCTTCAGTCGGCGAAGCGCCTCAAGTCGATGGGCGACAACGGCCTGTCGACCGCCGAGAACGACGCCCAGCTGGGCCTGGTGCTGGCCGCGCAAGGTGACGACGAAAAGGCCGTGAAGGAGTTCGACGCCGCCGCCGCCGTGTACGAGCGCATGAAGGCGAGCCGGAAGCAGTTCTACGTGACGTTCATGGTGGCGCGGGCCGAGTCGCTCGCGCGCCTCGGGTCGAAAGACGCCCGCGCCGCCGCCGAGAAGGCGCACGAAGCCGCCCTGCGCCTCGAGGGGAACTCGCGGCTCAAGGCCCAGGCGTCGCTCCAGCTGGCGAAGGCGCACCTGGCGAACGGCGCGACCGACCAGGCCCGGCAGCTCGCCGCGCAGGCCATCACCTTCGCTGTCGAGCCCGACCAGCAGGCGTTGAAGACCGAGGCCGAGCAGCTCCTCGGCAGGCACCCGCTCGAGTGACGCTGTGCTCAAGTCGGGCGCGTCATGCAGCCGCCACGTCCCCTCGAAGCGCAGGTCGCCCGGGCACTCCTCGACGGGTTCGAGACGCACTACGCGTTGATGCGGCAGACGGGCCAGGCCGCGAAGGGCCTCTTCGAAGCGCGTGACTGGAGCGCGCTGCGCCGCCTGCAGACCGAGCGCATCGGCTGGTACGACACGCGGGTGGCCGAGTCGGTCGCGCGCCTGACGAAGGACTTCGCGCCAGACGTCTTCACCGACGCGCGCTGGGGCGACGTGAAGCTCGCGTACATCGCGCTGCTGCTCGACCACCGTCAGCCCGAGCTCGCCGAGGTCTTCTTCAACTCGGTCACCACGCGCGTGCTGCACCGCCGCTACTTTCGAAACCGCTTCATGTTCGTGCGGCCCAGCGTGTCGACCGAGTACCTCGACCTCGAGGAGCCCTCGTACCGCTGCTACTACCCGGCGCGCACCGGCCTGCGGAAGACGCTCGCGACGCTGGTGATGGACTTCGGGTTGAACAAGCCCTTCGCCGACCTCGAGCGCGACGTGAACTGCGTGGTGCGGGCGCTGCGTCGCGCGATGCCGCGGCCGTTGGTGGTGGAGCCGAACTTTCAGCTGCAGGTGCTCGAGTCGCTGCTCTTCCGCGGGCAGGAGGCGTACGTCGTCGGCCGCGCGTTCAACGGGCTGACGATGGTGCCGTTCGTGGTGCCCATCGTGCACGACGGCGCGGGGCGGCTGGTGCTCGACTCGGTGCTGCTCGACCCGACGCTGCTGGCCGTTCTCTTCTCGTCGACGCGCGCCTACTTCCTCGCCGACATCGACGTGCCCTCGACGTGGGTTCACTTTCTGCGGCGCATGTTGCCGAGCAAACCGCCGTGGGAGCTGTACGCGATGCTCGGCTTCGGCAAGGCGTCGAAGGCGCTCTTCTACCGCGACTTCCTGCACCACCTGCGGCACTCGACCGACCCGATGACGCTCGCGCCCGGCACGGCGGGGCTGGTGATGCTGGTGTTCACGCTCCCGTCGTTTCCGTACGTGTTCAAGCTGATTCGCGACCGGGCGAAGCCGCCGAAAGACGTCGACCGCGCGATGGTGAAGGACCGGTACCGGCTGGTGAAGAAGGCCGACCGCGCGGGGCGCATGGCCGACACGCTCGAGTACGCCGACGTCGCGCTGCCGA
>JAEUJR010000932.1 GCA_016793585.1 Archangium sp. | reverse complement strand
GCCTTCGTCGAGCTCGCGTTCGGACAGGGAGTGTGACGTGCGGCAACTGCTGACGGTGCTGAAGAAGGAAGTGCTCGACGGCGTGCGCGACCGCCGCGTGTGGCTCGTGGTGCTGGTGACCGCGCTCGTCAGCGGGCCGATGACGCTGCTGCTCGTCTCGAAGTTCATGAGCGACCTGAAGTCGAAGGCCGAGGCGCGCGAGGTGCTCGTCGACAACGCGAAGGCGGCGCCGAAGCTCGTCAACTTCCTCGAGCGGCAGGCTCGGGTGGTGAAGCCCGCTCCGTCGGGCGTGCGTGAGGCCATCGAGGCCGGCCGCTTCGACGACGCGGTGCTCGTCATTCCCGATGGGTTCGAAGACGACGTCGCGCACGGCAAGCTGGTGAACGTCACGGTGCTGCACGACACGAACCGCGCGCAGTCGGTGACGGCGGCGATGACGCTCGAGCGCCTGGTGAACGGGTGGAGTCAGGAGCTGGGCATTCAGCGGCTGCTGGTACGTGGCGTCGACCCCGCGATCCTGCGCTCGGTGCGCACGACCGTCGTCACCATCGGCGCGAGCCGTGGTGGCGCCGCGCGGCTGCTCTTCATGGTGCCGCTCGTCGCGCTCGTCTCGGCCGTCATCGGAGCCCTCGCCATCGCCATCGACGTCACCGCCGGAGAACGTGAGCGCGGGTCGCTCGAGCCGCTGCTCATGAACCCGGTCTCGCCCTGGGCGCTGGTGCTGGGCAAGTGGATGGCGGTGGTGCTCGCGTCGCTGGTGACGCTGTCGGGCACGGTCGCGAGCTTCTCGATCGCTGGGCAGCTGGTGCGCGACGAGGGCTTGTCGGCCGCGTTTCAGTTCGGGCTCACCGAGGCGGGCTACACGCTCGCGCTGTTGGGGCCGTTCTGTCTGCTCGTCTCGTCCATCTTGATGCTCGCGGCGCTGTTCGCGCGTGGGCACAAGGAGGCGCAGGCGACGACGAGCTACATCGTGTCGCTCGTCTCCATCGCGCCGAGCTTGTCGATGTTTCTCTCGTTGCAGGACTCGACGTGGCAGCTGCTGGTGCCGGCGATGGGGCAGAACATGCTGCTGTCGCGCGTGTTCCGCGGCAGCCCGGTGACGGTGACCGACGTGTTGATTCCCGCGGCGGTGTGCGTGGTGCTGACGTCGATGGCGCTGTTCGCGCAGACGCGGCTGCTGCAGCGCGAGGCGATCGTGTTCGCACGCGGGTGAGGTCGGTCTTCACCGCCACCGCGCAGCAGGCGACGCCGAGACGGCGTCGTTCGATTCGTCCGAGGTCGACACCAACCGCCGTGGTGCAGGTGCGCGACGCGCTCCGAGACGGTGGTGACGTGGAGCACCCTGGTCCCCGACGCGACCATTCGCCGCACCCAACACCCGTGAAGGCGGCGAACGGTCCTGCCCGTCGAGGCCGGCAGGGAGACGGCTCCTCGGGCCAGGCGAGTGTGACGACTACTTCACCAGGTTCACGAGCTGGTTCACGTTCACCGGCAACGCGAGCCCGCCCGACTGCACCTGCGCGTTGAACGCCACCTGCGCATTGCCACCGCGCGCAATCACCACCGCGGCGCTCGCGGCCGAGAGGAAGTTCACCGTCAGCGGCAGCGTCACGCTCTTCACGCCCCTGCCCTCCATGTGGCCGAGGTCGCCCGTGCTCAGCGTGCCGATGTTCGCGCCCGCGAGCGAGAGCCCGCCCGTCACCCCCGAGACGGGCAGCGCGTAGGTGTTGCGGTTCGTCACGGCGAGAGGGAACTCCACCGTCGCTCCGGCGAACGTCACGTTGGTGATGCGCGGGTTGCCGAACGCGATGAGCGGCACCTTCGGCACCTCGAACTGCCCCTGCGTCGACAGCGGCAGGCGAATGATGCCGATGGGCGTGTTGACGCCGATGGCGCCCGAGGCGGCGTAGCTCGCGTAGTCCTTGTTCAGGAACGTCTCGACCACCGCCGCGATGTCCTGGAACTTGAGCGCCGCCGGGAAGTGCAGGTCAGACGCCGAGTTCGGCGCAATCTGCAGGCCCTGCGGAGGCGCGCCCGCGATGACCTGCTTGTCCTCCACGGCCAGCGCGTACTCGATGCTCGCCAGCGACAGGCCCACCTGGTTCGGGTTGCGCAGCTCCCAGATGGTGTCGAGGTTCAGCCCCGCGAGCGAGATGTCGGTGAGGCCCAGGTTCTTGAATTGAAACGAGGGTTGCTGAAACGCCGTGCGCAGAAACTGCTGCAGGTACGCGCAGCCCGAGGTGACGAGGGTGAAGACGGCGAAGAGGGGCAGGAGTCGGCGGTTCATGGTGTGCGTTTCGGCCGCGCGTTGACGCGAGCGTGGCGCACACTATTCATCGCGCCGACTCGTGGTCACGACTTCTTGCGGTCGCGCCATTGATTGGCCCGCACGTTCTGCTGCGCCTTCGTCGCGATCTCCTCGACCCTCGCCGCGCGCGTCTCTGGCTTCTTCGCCGACCCGACCCACTCGAGCAGCTGCCGCTTCACCGACCGTGGAAACGCCTCGAAGTGCTGCGCCGCCGGAGCCAACGCCTTCAGCCTCGTCGCGAGGTCCTCTGGCACCTCGAGCCTCTCGACCGCATCGAGCGCGCTCCAGGTGCCGTTTGCCTTCGCGGCCTTCACCGCAGCGAGCCCGGAGCGATGCATCTGCCCCGCCTTCGTCAGCCTGGCGACGCGGCGCTTGTTGTGGGCGCTCCACGCGCTCTTCGGCTTTCGCGGCGTGCACAGCAGCATCGAGCGCTTCGCATCGAGCGACGCCGGCTTCGAGTCGACCCACCCGACGCGCACGAGCTCTTCGCACACCTCCTCGTACGAGAGCTGAGGCCCCTGGCCCGCCTTGAACCGCACCAGCCAGAAGCCATCGCTCGTACCGTGGTGCGCCTCGAGGAACTCACGCAGCTTCGCGCGACTGGCAGGCTGGTAGCGTGCGGAGGCGAGGGCCTTCTTCGCGCTCACGGCAAGAAGCCGTCGACCGACAGGTACCGCTCGCCGGTGTCGTAGCAGAACGTCAGCACGCGGCTGCCCTTCGGCAGCTCGGGCAGCTTCTGCTTCACCGCGGTGAGCGACGCGCCTGACGACACGCCGATGAAGATGCCTTCTTCCTTCGCGGCCCGGCGCGCGAACTCGTAGGCGTCGGTATGCTCGACCTGAATCACCCCGTCGAGCAGCTCCTTCTTGAGGTTCCTGGGAATGAAGCCGGCGCCGATGCCCTGAATCGGGTGCGGGCTCGGAGCGCCACCCGAGATGACCGGCGACTTCACCGGCTCGACCGCGAACACCTTCAGCTTCGGCCACTTCAGCTTGAGCACCTCGGCCAGCGCCGTGATGTGCCCGCCGGTGCCCACGCCCGTGATGATGGCGTCGAGCCCTTCGGGGAAGTCGGCGAGCACCTCTTGCGCCGTCGTGCGGCGGTGCACCTCGAGGTTCGCCTCGTTCTCGAACTGCTGTGGCGTCCACGCGTTGGGGGTCGTGGCGGCCAGCTCGGCGGCGCGCGCGATGGCGCCCTTCATGCCCTTCTCACGCGGCGTGAGGTCGAAGGTCGCTCCGTACGCGGCCATCACCCGCCGGCGCTCGAGCGACATCGACTCGGGCATCACCAGCACCAGCTTGTAGCCCTTCACCGCGCACACCAT
Source organism: Archangium sp. (assembly GCA_016793585.1). Next base: position 953 of record JAEUJR010000932.1, on the reverse strand, counting down.
CGCCAGGCCGATGCCCGTGTTGCCGCTCGTCGGCTCGATGATGACCGAGTCGGGCTTGAGAATGCCCCGCTTCTCGGCGTCTTCGATCATCGACAGCGCGATGCGGTCCTTGATGCTGGCGCCCGGGTTCGCCCGCTCGAGCTTCAGCCACACCTCGTGGTCGCTGCCGAAGAGCCGGTTGATGCGCACGTGCGGCGTGCGGCCGATGGTGTCGAGAATGGAGTTCGCGCGCATGGATCGTTCCTCGATGGTTCTGGTTTGGCGGAGACCAAACCGCGTCGTCCGTTTTAACGGAGGCGACTGTAGTCGTCGATGCCTTTGTTGGCGAGGGCATCTGCGCGCTCGTTGCCTTCGTGGCCGGCGTGGCCCTTGACCCAGAGCCATTCGATTTCGTGGCGCGCGGCCGCGGCGTCGAGCAATTGCCAGAGGTCGGCGTTCTTCACCGGTTCCTTCGACTTCGTCCTCCACCCGTTCTTCTTCCACCCGTGAATCCACGACGAGATGCCCTGCTGCACGTACGTGGAGTCGGTATGGACCCGGACCTTCATGGGCCGCTTGAGGGCCTCGAGGGCGCGGATGACGGCGGTGAGCTCCATGCGGTTGTTGGTGGTGTCAGGTTCACCCCCGAACAGCTCCTTCTCGTGAGACCCGGAGCGCAGCAGCGCGCCCCAGCCTCCTGGCCCGGGGTTTCCGCGGCAGGCGCCGTCGGTGAAGATGTCGACGATTGCAGGCTCGCTCACGGCGGCGGGTCAAAGCGTGGAAGTGTTCGGACCTCAACGACTCGTTTGGAGTGACGTCACCCATGTGGCTGCTCGTCGAAGTCACCAGCGCAGGGCCTGTCGTTCGTGCCGTCGGCCCCGCTGCGCGCGAAGGCCTGAGGGTTCGTGGCGGCGTCGAAGGTGAGCTGCTCTCGGGGCTGCCGTCGCCCTCACCCGCGCTCGAGCAGGTGCGCG
>JAEUJR010000930.1 GCA_016793585.1 Archangium sp. | reverse complement strand
GCACGCGCCGGAGTTCGATCGTCTGGCGAGCGATCTCTCGGTTCGCATCTCCGAGTGGGCGAAGCAGGCGGCCCTCGAGGCCTCGGCCGGAGACGTGCTGCTCGCCGGCCGCTACCTCGCCGAAGAGCTCGCGAAGGACTCGCACCGCTTCGTGCTCAGTCAAGACGCACAGACGCTGCGTGAGTCGCTGCTCTCGTCGATCGAAGTGGCAGGGCAGCGCCGCGCGTTCGAAGACGATCTGCGCGCGGTCGACGACGCCGCCGAGCGGTTCAAGCTCACCCGCGCCTGGCTCGAGGCCTACGTCTCGAAGGCGGGCACCAGCGCCGCGATGACGGGGCCGGTGCTCGAGGCTGCAGCGCTCTTCGCCGTCGAAGAACGGCAGCTGTCACGCGAGGTGTCGTCGGCGTTGCTGTCGACCGAGCTCACGGGCCTGCTTGGAAACCACCCGCGCATTCAGGGCCAGAAGCTGTCGCTGCGCCTCGACGAGTTCGAGCGCCGCCTCTCGAAGTTCGTCGAAGAGCGGTTGCCCGCCTACCAGGCGTACCGCGCGAAGGTTCGCGAGATCACCGAGCACGAGCGCAAACGGCTGCGCCTCGACGAGCTCAAGCCGAAGGTGCTCTCGAGCTTCGTGCGAAATCGGCTCATCGACGAGGTGTACCTGCCGCTGATCGGCGCGAACCTCGCCAAGCAGCTGGGCACCGCAGGAGAGAACAAGCGCACCGATCGAAACGGTCTGCTCCTGCTCGTCTCGCCGCCCGGCTACGGCAAGACGACGCTCATGGAGTACGTCGCCAGCAAGCTCGGGCTCACCTTCGTGAAGGTGAACGGCCCTGCGCTCGGGCACGAGGTCGTCAGCGTCGACCCCGCCGACGCGCCCAACAGCACCGCGAAGCTCGAAGTCGAGCGCATGAACTTCTCGTTCGAGCTCGGCAACAACGTGATGCTGTACCTCGACGACATTCAGCACACGAACCCAGAGCTCTTGCAGAAGTTCATCTCGCTCTGCGACGCCCAGCGGAAGATCGAGGGCGTGTGGAACGGCGTCACCCGCACCTACGACCTGCGCGGCAAACGGTTCTGCGTGGTGATGGCCGGCAACCCGTACACGGAGTCGGGCGAGGTCTTCAAGATTCCCGACATGCTCGCGAACCGCGCCGACACGTACAACCTCGGCGACATCCTCTCGGGCAAAGACGAGCTGTTCGCGCTCAGCTACCTCGAGAACGCGCTCACCGCGAACACCGTCACCGCGCCCCTCACCACGCGCCCGCCAGCCGACATTCCCCGCTTGTTCAAGATGGCGCAGGGCGAGTCGTTGGCCACCACAGAGCTCGAGCACGGCTATTCGGCGGCCGAGCTCACCGAGATCGTCGAGGTGCTCAAGCGACTCTTCTTCGCGCAGCGCGTGCTGCTGCGCGTGAACCAGGAGTACATCGCCTCGGCCTCGCAGAACGATCAGTACCGCACCGAGCCGCCGTTCAAGCTGCAGGGCAGTTACCGCAACATGAACAAGCTCGCCGAGAAGATCGTCTCGGCGATGACGAACGACGAGCTCGAGGGCCTCATCGATGCGCACTACGCCGGTGAGTCGCAGACGCTGACGACCTCGGCCGAGCAGAACCTGCTCAAGCTGGCTGAGCTGCGAAAGCGGCAGACGCCCGAGCAGAAGGCCCGGTGGGACGAGATCAAGCGCGGCTTCAAGCGCGTGCAGACCCAGGGCGGGAAGGATGACGACCCGGTGGTGCGCGTGACGGGCACGCTCGCCGCGCTCGGGGAGGAGTTGTCACGCATTCGCGAGGCGGCGGCCGACGTCGCGAAGCGCCCAGCCGAGGCGCCGCTCGCTCCGCACCTCGAGGCGCTGACGAAGACGATCGCTGCGACCGCGAACAAGCCGCGGCAGAGCGACCTGGGCCCGAAGCTCGACGCGCTGAGAGACGCGGTGCTGGCGACGGCGAAGACGGCGCCTGCGACCGATCTGACGCCGATGCTCGAGAAGCTCACCGAACTCAACGCGAGGCCGCCCGTCGATCTGTCACCCGCGTTGGGGCAGCTGGCGCACGTCGCCGAAGCCATGGCCGCGCGCGCTCAAGCGCAGCAGATCGACCTGACGCCAGTGCTCTCGCAGTTGACCGAACTCACGCGGCTGATCCTCGAGCGTCCGGTCGCGGCGCCACAAGCCGATCTCGCGCCGATTCTCGAGAAGCTCGCTTCGCAGCAGCCGGCACCGAGGGCGGCGAAAGAAGCGCCCGTTCCCGAAGAGGTGCGGCGGCAGCTGTCGACCCTCACTGACACGCTGTCTCCGATCGCCGCCGCTGCGCGCAGCGTGCTCCAGGTCGACGCCGACGGCGCGATGAAGGCCGTCGTCGTGTGGCAGCAGATCAACGAGGCGATTCAGCTCGTGCGGGCGCTGGAAGATCGGCTCAGTGGCCGCTCCCGTCGCAAGCAGTAAGTCGAAGCTCGTCACTCGTCGAACCAGGCGAGCGGGTTGTCGATGGCCGCGCGCTCGGTGAGCGTCACGCCGTCGGCCTGCCGCGCCTTCTTCGGGTCGAGCAGCCGCACCTGCCCGCTGCGCTCGACCTGCCCGACGACCCACTTCCACCCGTAGCGCTTCGCTTCGCCCTGCATGCGCTGCCACTCGGCCTTCGTGAAGCGCAGCGGCAGCGGCTTTCGTTTCACCTGCACCGCCAGCATGCGTGCGCTGCGTGAGGCGAGCAGATCGAACGGCCCGCGCGACCCACGCGAGAGGTACAGGAACTCGAACCCCAGCTGGGCGAGGCGTTGCGCGACGGCGAGCTCGGCTTCGTCTCCCACGAGGCGCATCGGCACCACGGCGCCGCCCGGCCGTCGCCACTCGAGCCACAGCCCGAACACGGCGTCGGCGAGCTCCCAGCGGCCATCGTCTCTGCGGCGAACAGCGTCTCCCAGTCGCTCGAGGTAGCCGACGGCCGCCGCTGTCGCGCAGTCGATGGCCGTCGCCACCTGGGTCACGGTGAGCGGACCCGTCGCGAGCGCGTTGAGCGTCGCGGCCAGCGTCGTCGCGCGGCCCACGAGGCGGGTGAACTCGTTGGTGAAGTAGAGCGAGAGACGGCCGGTGTCGCTGAAGAGCGTCTGCTGCAGGGCGTTGCGCAGCCTCGCGTCGGCACGGCCGCGCTCTTGGGCGACGGCTTCGCCCACCACCTGCAGGTAGAACGGGTTTCCTCCGAGCGCCCCGAAGAGCTTTCGTGCGAGCGCCTCGGTGATGGGCGCCACCGCGTCGGTGCTCGCGGCGACGAGCAGCTTCACGGCGAACGCTTCGTCGAACGCGCCGACCTCGATGACCTCGAAGTGCTGGAAGAAGGGCGAGTGCTGCGAGGTTGCGAGCTCGAGCAGGGTGCTGCGCGCCGAACCCGAGACGACGTACGCCGTGCGACGGTGGCGCTGCCAGGTGCTCCGAAGCAGGGCCATCAGATCGGGCCCGCCGCG
>JAEUJR010000924.1 GCA_016793585.1 Archangium sp. | reverse complement strand
CACCAGCCGTGTCGCCGAGATCTCCGATCGCCCCGGCCCCGCCGGCCGCGTCGAGGTCGCCGTCATCGAAGACGAGGGCCGCGACGAAGAAGGTCAGATGGTCTTCCGTGCCCGCCGCTCGTACGTCGTTCGTCTCACCCGGGAGTCCTGATGCCTCCGCGCAAGCTCTACTTCGAGAACGTTCGAGTCGGTGACGAGCTGCCGGCGATGGCGAAGTCGCCGATCGATCGCGTGCAGCTCGCGCGCTACGCCGCCGCCACCAACGACTACAACCCGCTCAACATCGACGAGCTGCAGGCCAAAGCCATCGGCATGCCGTCGGTCGTCTCTCCCTCGACACTCGGCCTCGGCTTTCTCGGCCAGCTCGTGACCGACTGGGCACGCGGCGGTCAGGTGAAGAAGGCCTCGGCGCGCTTCACCCGCATGCTCTGGCCGGGCGACACCCTCGTCTGCAAAGGCCGCGTGAGCGATCGCTGGGGCGAAGGCGGCAAGTACCACGTCGAGCTCGACGTCTGGGCCGAGAACCAGAAGGGCGAGCTCGTCGTTCGCGGCAACGTCACCTTGAAGGTCTTCTATTCGTTCGAAGACGAGACGCGCTTCCGCACCGGCCAGCCGCCGCTCATCGTCAACGTGCCGCGAGAGTCGATCCTCGTCGCGCCTCCTGCGCCCGCCCCCTCTCCGGCCGGCAAGGTCTCAGCCGCCAGGGGGAAGGTCTCGGCGAAGGACTCCCGCAAGCCCGCGAAGAAGCCGGCCAAACCCGCGAAGGCCCCCAAGGCCAAGGCGAAGAAGCCCGCGAAGGCTGCCAAACCCGCGAAACGGAAGAAGTAGTTTGGCTGTTGTGCCGCGCCGCGTCGAAAACCGTTGACTTGAAAATCAGGTGACGCGCAGGATTCGGCTCGTTACGACGCACGGTGTCACGTGCCTCGTGACTTGGCAGTTGGGCCGTCTCCTGGAGCCACGCACATGTCCGTTGGAATCAACCGCTACAAGGCAGATCTTCGCGAGTTGCAGTTCGTGTTGTTCGAGCAGTTCGGGTTCAAGGACATCGCAGGCAAGGGTCCCTACGAGAGCTGGGACGAAGAGACCGCGAAGTCGATCCTCAAAGAGACGTACCGATTCGCGAGCGAGGTGCTGGGGCCCCTCAACAGCAGCGGCGACCGTGAGGGCTGCAAGCTGGTCGACGGCTCGGTCGTGACGCCCAAGGGCTACAAAGACGCGTGGAAGAAGCTGTTCGAGGCCGGCCTCAAGCAGATCTCGGTGCCTGCCGAGTTCGGCGGGCAGGGCGCGCCGATGGCGCTCTACGCGCTCATCGAGGAGATCACCTCGGGCGCCAACACCGCGTTCAACATGTACTCGGGCTTGTCGTGGGGCGCGGCCGAGGTGATCGCCGACTGCGGCACCGAGCACCAGAAGAAGCACTTCGCCGAGAAGATGTTCAACGGCCAGTGGGGCGGCACCATGTGCCTCACCGAAGCGCACGCTGGCAGCGACGTGGGCTCGGCGACGACCAAGGCCGTCAAGCAGGCCGACGGGCGCTACAAGATCAGCGGCACCAAGATCTTCATCTCGGCCGGCGACTCGGACCTGGTCGAGAACGTGGTGCACCTCGTGCTGGCGCGCATCGAAGGCGCTCCTGCGGGCACCAAGGGCCTCTCGCTCTTCATCGTGCCCAAGCGCACCGTGAACGCCGACGGCTCGGCGGGCGCGCTCAACGACGTGCAGGTGGCGTCCATCGAGCACAAGCTGGGCATCAACAGCTCGGCGACCTGTGTGCTGAACTTCGGCGAGAACGGCGAGTGTTTCGGTGAGCTCGTCGGCACCGTCGAGAACCAGGGCATGTCGCAGATGTTCCGCATGATGAACGGCGCGCGCATCGCCGTCGGCATTCAGGGGCTCGCCGTCGCGTCGAGCGCGTACCTGAACGCGCTGGAGTACGCGAAGGACCGCAAGCAGGGCGCGCACTTCAAGCACTTCAAGGATCCCTCGAAGCCGCGCGTCGCGATCATCGAGCACCCCGACGTGCGCCGCATGCTGCTCGAGCTCAAGAGCCACGTCGAAGGCATTCGCGCGCTCGTCGTGAAGCTGGCGGCGCACCGCGATCTCGCGCTCATTCATCAGGGCAAAGACGACGAGAAGGCGACGTATCACCAGAGCCAGGTCGACCTGCTGACGCCCCTCGTGAAGTCGTACGCGAGCGACGAGTCGTTCCGCCTGTGCGCGGTCGCGATTCAGGTCTTCGGCGGCGCCGGCTTCCTCAAGGACTGGCCCGTCGAGCAGTACCTGCGCGACTCGAAGATCTTCAGCATCTACGAGGGCACCAACCACATTCAGGCGATGGATCTCGTGGGCCGCAAGCTCGGCCAGAACGGCGGAGCGAACTTCCAGACGTTCATGAGCGACATCGCCACCTTCGTCGAGAAGCACAAGAACCACCCGGTGTTCGGAAAAGAGGTCGAGGCGCTCGGCAACGCCTCGGAGGCGGTCGTCTCGACGGCCATGGGGTTCATGGGCTGGAGCCAGTCCGAGAAGGTCACCCTCGTTCCGCTCTCGGCCAACCGCTTCCTCGAGATGATGGCGAAGACGACGGTCGGCTTCCTGCTGCTCGACGCCGGCGTGCGCGCTGAAGAGGCGCTCTCGAAGCTGGGCAAAGACGCGGCCGATCGCGCCTTCTACGAGGGCAAGCGCTACTCGGCGCTGTACTACGGCCGCAACGTGCTGCCGCAGGTGAAGCAGCTGGCCGAGCTCGTGATGCTCGAAGACACCAGCCCGATGGACATCACCGACGCCGCGTTCGCGTCGTTCTGATTCGAGCGCTCCAAAGCCCCGTCTCCTTCGCGGGAGACGGGGCTTTTCCATGTCACGATGCCCGGCATGCGGAGGGTTCGACGCGTGCTCGTGGCGGTGGTCTCGATTCTCGGTGCCTCGTACCTCGCGATCGCGGCGCTGGCCTTCGTCGCGCAGCGAAAGCTGTTGTTCCCCGCGCCGCCAACGGCCGTGAAGCCCGCTGCGTCGCAGGTGATCGAGCTGCCCCTGACCGTGCTGCTGTACCGCGCTCCACCCGACGCGGGCGCCCGCGTGGTGGTGCACTTCCACGGCAACGGAGAGCAGATCGCGTGGACGGAGTGGATGGCCGATGCCTGGCACCAGGAGGGGCTGGGCTTCGTCGCGGTGGAGTACCCCGGCTACGGGCTCGCGAAAGAGAAGGGCGCTCCTTCGGAGACCTCGATCGTGGCCGCGGCCGAAGCCGCGATCGCGTGGCTCGAAGGGCAGGGCGTGACACGGGAGCGGCTCGTCATCTCGGGCCAGTCGGTTGGCTCCGGCGTCGCAGTCGAGCTGGCGAGTCGCGGCATCGGTCAGAAGCTGGTGCTCTTCACGCCGTACACGTCACTGCCCGATGTCGCGGTGACCATGCTGCCGTTCCTGCCGGTGAAGCTGCTCATGCGTGATCGGTTCGACTCGGCCTCGAAGGCCGCCACCGTGAAGCAGCCGACGCTGATCATCCACGGAACCGCCGACGAGGTGGTGCCCTTCGTGCTGGGCGAGCAGCTGTCGAAGTTGCTCCCGAACGCGACGCTGGTGCGCATCGACGGCGGCCATCACAACGACGTGGCCGACCGGCCCGAGGTGTGGAGCGCGCTGCAGGCCTTCGTTCGCTGACGGCTACTTGCCGGGGCCTTCACGAACGCCGATGGCGAGCTGGGCGAGGCCGGCGCTCTTCGCCATCTCCATCACCTCGACGACCTTGCCGTGTGGCACGCCTTCGTCGGCCTGCACGATCACCAGCGTGTCGGGGTTCTTCGCCTTCGCATCTTCGAGCGCCTTCTTGAGCTCGTCAGCGCTCACCACGTCGCCGCCGAGCACCAGCCGCCCATCGGTGAGGATGGCGATCGAGAGATCGCTCGAGTTCGCCTGAACGTCGGCGGCTCCGCCCTGCGGCAGGTTCACCTTGAGGCCCGACTTCGCGCCCTGGCCCTGGTTCACGATCACCGAGCTGGTGACCATGAAGATGATCAGCAGCACCAGGAAGATGTCGGTCAGCGGCGTGATGTTGATCTCCGAGAAGACCGCTTCTTCAGCCGCGGGATCATCGGAGGAGCTGCCACCTGGACCACGAGCCGCCATGACTCAGCTCCCCTGCGCCGGGGCGGGCGTGGCCGGCGTGGCGGCGGCCTCGGGAGACGGCGTGCCCTGCCGGGGCGCTTCGCGCAGCAGCTCCACGAACTCCTCGGCGATGAGCTTGAGCTCGACGTTGAGCCGCGAGAGCCGCGCCTGGAACATGTTGAACAGCACCACCGCCTCGACGGCGACGATGATGCCCGCGGCGGTGGCGACGAGCGCCTCCGAGATGCCGGTCATCACGGCGGCCGAACCACCCGAGCCACCCGACTCGACGTCGAGGCCGAGATCACGGAACGACTTCATGATGCCGGCGACGGTGCCGAAGAGCCCGACGAATGGCGTGGTCGCGCCGATCGTGCCGAGCACCCAGAGCCCGCGCTTCATCTTGAGCGCGACCTGCTGCCGTTCGCGGTCGACCGCCGCGTCGAGCGCAGGCCCCGTCGTCTTCTGCGCGCGGTCGAACCCGGCGCGGAACAGCTCGGCCGAGAGCGTGGTCGCGCGCTCAGCCGCCGATCTCGCTGCGGGCACGTCACCCCGCAGCAGGTGCTTCGCGATCGTCTGCCCCAACTCGCGCGCCTTCGAGCCCACGCCCCACAGCGCCAGCAGCCGTTCGATCGCGACGCCGAGAGAGAGAACCGAGGCGAAGAGAATCACCGCCATCGTCAGACCGCCCAGGCGGATGTAGTGCACCAGCTCGTCGAAGCTCATTGATGGACCCGAGACATAGCGGGCCGTACTCTCCCACGCCATGACGCTGCTTCGCGGAGCCCTGAGCGTGCTCCTCGGTCTGGGCCTGCTCGGGTGTCCCCGGTTGCCCCCGCTCGACTATGGAAAAGACGGGCCCGCGAAAGACGGGCCCGAGCTGCTCAAGCGCATCGTGGTCGCCGAGTCGCAGGTGATCTCGGTGAAGGGCGACGCCAAGCTGATCGTCGACAGCCCGCAGGGGAAGGGCGCCGTCACGCTGTTCGTCGCGGTGATGCACCCGGCGCAGCTGCACATCGAGTCGCTCGACTTCTTCGGCCGCCCCGAGGGCATTCTCGTCACCGACGGAGAACGGTTCGGCCTCTACGACGCGCGCCAGCACAAGTACTTCCGCGGGCCGGCGTCGGCCGAGAACATGGCGCGCTTCGTTCCCATCGCGCTGCCGCCCAGAGAGCTCGCCTCGCTGCTGATGGGCCGGGTGCCGCGCATTCCCGAAGAGTCGAGCGAGCTGTCGGTCGACGAGCCGTCGCGTTCGTACTCGCTCACGCTCAAACGCGGCGCCGTCACGCAGCGCCTGAACGTCTCGACAGGAACGCATCGGGTCACGCGCTCGCGCGTCGAGGGCCTCACGACCTACGCGATCGACGCCGATGAGCTCACGGACTTCGGCCCAGCGACGCTGCCGAAGCACCTCACGCTCGATGCGCCCTCGGCGAAGACGAAGGTCGAGCTGCTCTACAAGGACATCACGGTCAACGAGACGCCCGAGCTGACGTTGTTCGAACTCGAGCCGCCCGAGGGCATTCCCGTCGTCGAGGTACAGGCGAACGGGCAGGCGGTCAGTCCGTGATTCGTGACGCGCGCTGGGGCGTTCTCCTCGTCGCGCTGCTCGCGGTGTCGTGCTCGAAGTGCGAACGGGAAACGCGCACGGCCGCCACGCCAGAGTGGCTTGCCGGAGCGTTCACTCCAGAAGAAGCGAAGGCCCCCCGTCGTGGTGGCACGCTCACGGTGCGGCTGGCCAGTGATCCACTGGGCTTCACGCGTTTTCACGATCGGCTGGCAGATGGCCTGATCGTGCGCGCGACGACGGGCACGGTCTACGAGTGTCTCGCGCGGCTCGACCCCGAACACCCGGATGGACCGGTGGTTCCTCTGCTCCTGAAGGGGGCGAAGGTGGTGAAGGCCCAGCTCGAGGTCGAGCTGCTTCCGGGCATCGTCTTTCACGACGGATCGACGTTCACCTCG
>JAEUJR010000909.1 GCA_016793585.1 Archangium sp. | reverse complement strand
AAGGACATCGTGCTGGCCGTGAAGAAGGTGAGCGACATCATCGGCGAGATCAGCACCGCGTCTGACGAGCAGGCGTCGGGCATCGGGCAGATCAACCAGGCCGTCACCTCGATGGACAAGATGACGCAGCAGAACGCGGCGTTGGTCGAAGAGGCGGCGACGGCAGCCGACTCCTTGAGCTCGCAGGCCAAGTCGGTGCTCGAGACGTTCGCCTTCTTCAAGGTGGCCACCGACGCGAGCCCGCGAAGGGTGTTCGAGCCGGCGTTCGAGGTCGAGAAGGCCCAGCAGCCGAGCCGCAAGAAGCCCGCCGCAGACACCGAAGCGTCAGCGCCGGCGCCATCGCGCAAGCCGGCGGCCGCGCCACCCAGCCAACCCCGGGGAGACGACCCGAATGTCTGGGAACAGTTCTGACCCGCAGCTCGACATCGACAAGCCTGCCTTCGAGCGCGTGCGAGGGTTGCTCCGCTCGAAGGCCGGCATCGAGCTGGCCGACAACCGGCAATCGCTCGTCGTGGCGCGGTTGATGCGGCGGGTGAAGGCTCTGGGCTTCGTGGCCTTCGACCCCTACCTCGACCTCGTGGAGCGCGACGAAGGCGAGAGCGGGCAGTTCGTCAATGCCCTGACCACCAACGTCACCGACTTCTTCCGAGAGCGGCACCATTTTCAGCTGCTCGAGGGCCTCGCCGGCCGGGCGAAGAAGAACGAGCCCTTCACGGTGTGGTCGTCGGCGTGCTCGTCGGGCCAGGAGCCGTGGTCGATCGCCATGACGCTGCGGGGCGCCCCCAACGCGCCCCCGACGTGGAAGGTACTGGCCACCGACATCGACGCCGACATTCTCGCGCGGGCCAAAGAGGGCGTGTACCCCGTCGACCAGGTGAAGGCGGTCGCGCCCGAGCTGCAGGCCAGCAGCTTCACCCCCGACCGCAGCCGCGAGTACCTGCGCGTTCGCAACGAGCTGCGCAGCAAGGTCTTCTTCGGGCAGCTCAACCTGCTGGGCGCCTGGCCGATGAAGGGGCTCTTCGACGTCATCTTCTGCCGCAACGTGCTCATCTACTTCTCACCCGAGAACCGCGTGAAGACGGTGCGGCGCCTGGCCAGTCAGCTCAAGCCCGGGGGCGTGTTGATGCTGGGCCACAGCGAAGCGGTGCTCGGCAGCCAGACCCAGCTCACCTCCATCGGGAAGACGGCGTTCCAGCGGGTGACCGACGGAGGCCTCTCGTGACTTGTCGGGTGCTCATCGTCGACGACAGCGGCTTCGTGCGAAAGCTGCTGACCGAGGTGCTCTCGCAAGACCCGGCCATCGAGGTGGTCGGCACGGCGCGCGACCCCTTCGAGGCGCGAGAGCTCATCAAGAAGCTCGACCCCGACGTGCTCACGCTCGACGTCGAGATGCCGCGCATGGACGGGCTGACGTTCTTGAACAACCTGATGCGGCTGCGGCCGATGCCGGTGGTGATGGTGTCGTCGCTCACCGCCTCGGGCGCCGACGCGACGATGGCCGCCCTGCAATCGGGCGCCGTCGACTTCGTCACCAAGCCGTCGCTCGACTTGTCGGCCGGCCTGCACGCGCTCGCAGGAGAGCTGGTCGCGAAGGTGAAGAACGCGGCGACCGCCAACGTAGCGGCTCGCACCGAGAAGACGCCGCGCACGAACTTCGAGAAGGTGAAGGCGCTGCACACGACCGATCGGCTCATCGCCATCGGCGCCTCCACTGGCGGCACCGAGGCCATCGCCGACGTGCTGGCCACCATGCCTCCCGACGCACCGGCCATCGTCATCGCCCAGCACATTCCCGAGATGTTCTCGGCCCGCTTCGCCGCGCGGCTCGACCGCAACACGAACCTCGTCGTGCGTGAGGCCAACGACGGCGCGCCGCTGTTGACGGGTCACGCGTACGTCGCGCCCGGCGGCAAACACCTGCGCGTCGAGCGCAGCGGCCTCAAGTACTTCTGCGCCATCGGTGACGACGAGCCCGTGAACCGCCATAGGCCTTCGGTCGACGTGCTCTTCGAGTCGGTCGCGAAGAACGTCGGGCACAACGCCGTCGCGATGTTGCTGACGGGCATGGGCGCCGATGGCGCAGCGGGGCTGCTGACGGTGAAGCAGTCGGGCGCGACGACCATCGTGCAGGACAGAGAGACGAGCGTGGTGTGGGGCATGCCCGGCGAAGCGTTCAAGCGCGGGGCCGCCTGCGAAGTGTTGCCGCTCTCGAAGATCGGGCCGCGGGCGCTCGCCCTCGCGCTCCACGGGCGCTCCGCCAAACCTGCGGCGTGAGCTTGCGTCAGCGCCGGCAAGTCGCGATGACGTCGTGGTGGATCTGCTGCTGCTCGCCCTGCTGGTCGCGCTCGCCGTGTGGAGCACGCGCAAAGTCGTCGCCGCGGTGAAGACGCGCCGCACGAACGCCGAGCGCGCCGCGACCCCGGGCTTCTCGGCCGACAACCCCATCGTGCTGAAGTCGGGCAAACAGATGGACGAAGCCATCACCAACGTACGCTGCACCTGCGGCGGCCGGGTGATGTCGCTCGGAGAGACGCCGCGGCTGGGCCTGCGGGTCGCGCGTGGCCGCTGCGTCGAGTGCGAAGCCGACGTCGACCTGTACTTCGTGATGCCGAAGTACGTGAACTGACCGTCAGCGGCACGACCACGAGAACTCGAGCCCCCGAAACCCGTCTTCGGGCAGCGCCACACACGTGGCCGGGCACAAGGTAATGCTGCGCTCGTCAGCGAGGTAGCTGCGCCGAAAGCCGCTCCCGCAGTCGGCGAGGGTGTGCTCGCGAATCAACGACACCGGCAGGCCCGAGGCCGGCAACGCGAGCGGCGGCTCGAGCACTGCGTCGGGGTGCAGCTCGAACTGCCACGCGCAGCGCGCTTCTTGAGGCACGGGGGTCTTCAGCAGCACGTCTTTCAGCGCGCTCCACGAGTCGGGGCGACACAGGCTCGTCCGGCTCCCTCGATAGGTCATCGAGAGGTGCTGGTACTCGAGGCCGTGAGCCACGCCGTGGGGCCGGCAGACGCCCGGCGCGAGCGGTTGTTCAGGCCCGAGCAGATTGGCCGAGCCAACGTCGAAGCCACCCATCACGTGAACGCGCGTCTGCGGGAGCGCATCACCCATCAACGCCTCGAAGCGCGCCTCGTACGACGGGTGGCCGTACGGCGAGTCGTCGGTGACGAGAACCAACTCCGTCGGCACGCCCGGCCGCGCGAACGAGCGCCAGCCCGTCGGTGACGAGCCAGAGGCGAGCACGACCTCGACGATGTCGTTGGAGTTGATGCGCTGCTTGATGACGCCGGCGTCGAGGCGAACACGCTCGGTGCGCAGCAGCCAGTCGGTGTTCGCGACCACCACGAGCTGAAAGTCGCGCTGAGCCTCGCGCAGCCCGAACTCGAGCTCACCCAGCCACTGCGCGACGTCGGGCAGCACTCCGGTCATCGAGCCAGACGTGTCGACGAAGACGAAGATGTCGACCTGGGCGCTCTCGTTGAACCGGAGCGAGACCCGGCGCGGCGAACACCTGACGACGCCACCATCGACGGCGGGCGCGAAGCTCGAGCCACGGTCCGCCTCGCGGGTGGTGATGCTCTTCGTGGGCGCGGTGCGGTTGAGCAGCGGAGCCAGCGCCGCGCGCCACTTCGCCACGTACGCGTCGACGTCGAAGCCCAGCGGCGGTTGCGTGGTGAACGTCGAGGCGCCTGCGTCGGTGACGAGAACGTTCGACTCGAGCGCTCCTGAGTCGACGACCTCAGGCGATGGCAACGGAACCACGGCGAGCGTATCGACCACGGTTCGTTCGAGCGGTCCTGACGTGGGCTCGGGCGAGCGCTCCACCTCGGGCTCGGGCTGCACGAAGCGCCACACGCCGCCTGCGAGCGCGAGCAGCAGAAAGAGCAACCCCCAGGCGGTTCGCCGATTCACGAAGCGGGAAGTCTACTCGCCAGGCGCCGCCGTCTTCGTGTCGCTCGACGATGAGCCCTTGATCACCTGAATGGTGTTGAAGCGCTTCGACTGGAGCACCTTCGTGCGCTCACCCGAGAGCAGCGTGTTGATGGTGGCGCGCCCGCGCTCTTCGAGCACGTCGAGGTCTTCTTCGTTTCGCAGGGTGAGCGTCAACGCGCCGAGCTCTTGCGCGAGCACCGCCATCTCGGCCTCTTCGGGCAGCAGCAGCAGCGATACGTTCGCGTAGTCGCGCTGGCCCTCGGGCACGAGGTTCACGTTGGTGGTGCCGGTGATCTTCCCCGTCGCGAGCACGATGACGTTCTGCATGAGCGTCACGGCCACCTGCTCTCCCGTCGCGGGGTCCTTGAACGTGCCGATGAGATCGACGTGATCGTTCGGCCGCACCCAGCCGCCGACCGACTGCGCGCCCTTCGTCTCGATGGTGACGGCGCGCGCCTTCTTCTGCACCTTCGTCGACAGGCGCTCGGCGGCCTTCGTGGTCTCGAACTGGCTCCACAGCAGCGGGTCACCGGCCTGAATCGGCACCAGCACCTTCTGGTTCACGATGTACGAGGCCGAGTCGGGCTTCACGACCGACGACGTGACGAACTGCTCGGGAATCGAGCGCTGGCTGATCATCTCCATGGTGACGACGGTGCCTTCGGAGACGTCGGTGGCGGCAACGACGACGGGCACCAGGTTCCAGCCCTTGCGAACGTCCATCTCCTTCTTCTTCACCGCTGAGTACGAGACGACGCCCGCGACGAGCGCGAGCGCCAGCGAGACGAACAGCGGCGCCTTGCCGCGCAGCGAGAACGTGGCGCCGCTCGAGCGCATGACGTCGGGCAACGGCGCTTCACGGCGCGCGGGCTTCGGCTCCGACGAGCGCTTCGCCGGCAGGTCGGGAGGTGAGGAATCGAAGCGATAGCCAGCCAGCTCGTGCTCGAGCGCGTCGAGCTCGGGATCGTTTCCGGGGCCATCGAAGAGCGGGTCACTCATTCGTCGCCCTCCTTCGGTGAGAGGCCGAGCTTTTCGCGCAGCATCGCCATGCCGCGATGCAGGTTCACGCGCACCGAGCCCGGAGTCAGGCCCGTGCGCTCGGCGATGTCGGGGCCGTTCAGACCTTCGATGAGGCGCATGGCGAGCGTCTCGGCGTACGTCTCGGGCAGCGTCTGGAGCGCCAGGAGCACCTTCTTCGCGTCGGGCCAGCCAGACCGATCGGGCGCGTGCGGCTCTTCGTCGAGCTCGGCCGGCGACCTGCGCGGCCGGTCTCTCAAGAACTTCGAAGCACGGTTGCGGGCGATCTCGAGCAGCCACGCGGGAAACGCCTGATCGTCCTCCAGCGTCGGCAACTTCGAGAGCATCAGCAAAAACACGTCCTGCGTGAGGTCAGACGCGTCGGCCGCGGGCACCTTCGTGATGATGACGGCGTGTACCAGCCGCGCGAAGTGCTGGTGTAGCTTGCCAAACGCCTCACGCTCGTTTCGCCGCGCGCCCGCCACCCACGGCAACCAGACGGGTTTCTGCCGGCTCGAGACCGGAGCAGACGACTCCCTCTGGACGACCGCTGACACGCTGACCGGAAGGATGCTTGAGAGCGGCCTGCGTTAACAGCGAGCGGGTTTCACCAGCAGTCCCGAGCGGTTGGCGTCAGGCGTAGTGGTACGCCGAGAGCTTCACGTCGACGTAGAGGTCGGCATAGGGAATCGACACGGGGTCGGCTCCGGCCGCGCCGGCGATGACCATCAACGGCACGAGGTGCTCTTCACGCGGGTGGGCGGCGCGGGCACCGGGAGCCTTCTTCCACTCCATCAGCCGCGCATCGCGCTGCTCAGGCGGAGCCTTCATCGTCTCTTGCAGCCACGCGTCGAACGCTTCAGACACCGGGCCGCCACCGCCCTGGAAGAACGCGCGCAGGTTGTGAAAGGTCATGCCGCTGCCGAGAATGAACACGCCTTCGTCACGCAACGGCGCGAGCGCACGGCCGATGGCGAGGTGCTCCTTCGGGTCGAGGCCCGCCTTGAGCGAGAGCTGCACCGTCGGCACGTCGGCGTTGGGGAAGGCGAGCTTGAAGGGCACGAAGGTGCCGTGATCGAATCCGCGCGCGGAGTCTTCTGCGGAGGGAATACCCGCGCCCTCGAGCAGTGCACGGACCCGCTTCGCGAGCGCCGGGTCTCCGGGAGCGGGCCACTGCACCTGGTACGACTCGGGGGGAAAGCCGTAGTAGTCGTAGAGCATCGGCGGCTTCGGGTTCGTCATCACCGTGGGAACCGCTTCTTCCCAGTGCGCCGAGATGACGAGCAGCGCCTTCGGCTTCGTCTTCGGAATCGCGCCGAGCCCGACGAGGTAGTCGCGCAGCCGGTTCTCTTGATCCTTCGGGCCGAGGCCGAGATCGACGAACGGCCACGGGCCTCCACCGTGCGGGACGAAGGCCATCGGCATGCGATTCGGGTTGGAGCTCATCGGCGTCTTCTCCTGCGAGGGCTTCGGGGTCGCGGCGACGAGGCCACCGACGGTCGCTGCCGCAGCCAGGCCGGCCACGGCGACGGTCGTCTCACGTCGGGTCAGGGTCTTCTTCGGGTCTTCAGCCATGGCTTCTCCAGACGGCTCATATCCTCGTCAGCGGAGCTCCGCAGACAAGGCCCACCGACAGGCCAGTCTGTTCGCGTGGCGGCCCGACCCATCTGGTAAGGCGCCGCCCATGCCGTTGTCGCTGGA
>JAEUJR010000893.1 GCA_016793585.1 Archangium sp. | reverse complement strand
GGCAAGTTCGGGCAGAACCTGCCGGTGGTTCTGCTGTCGAGCGAGTCGCGCATCGAGGCGCTGCAGCAGCACGCGGCCTCGCCCAACGCGGCGCACGGCTACCTCGCGATTCCCTTCGAGATGAGTGAGCTGACGCGGCTCACCACCACCATCGCTCCGCCCACCGCGCCTTCCACCGCCACCGGGCCGTCGTCGACGAGCGAAGAAGAAGATGCGGCGCTCGACAACGCGCTCACGGGCGCCGGGCCGACGATGGAGATCCCCGCGCAGGGAGGCCCGCCCCCGCTCAAGACGAGCGCCGGAGGCCCGCCCAAACTGCCCCGCCGCGAACGCCGCAGCCAGCTCACCGACGAAGATCGCGCGTTCCTCGATCGTGCCTTCCAGTCGATCGCCGATCGCAAGGCCGAGCTGCTCGCCGAATCACGAGAGCTTCGTCGCAGCGCCCCGCGGCGCGACATGCTCGGCACGCCCGAGGCCAAGATCCAGATCCTCCGCGACGAGCTGAAGACCCGCGAGGCGCAGATCGCCCGGCTCTCGGAGATCTGGACCGTTCGTGAACGCGAGCTGCTCTCGGTCGAAGACCGAATCTCGGAGAAAGACGTCGAGATTCAGGGCCTGAAGATGCAGGTCGACGACTTCACCCGTCGCCTCAACGACTCGCAGAACACGCTGGTCGAGAAGGAGCGCGAGCACGGCCGGCAGGTCGAAGATCTGCTGCTGCAGAAGTTCATCGGCGAGAAAGAGGTCATCGAGGTCGTCTCCGCCAAGGAGAAAGACATCAATGGCCTGCGCAAGGAGCTCAACAACCGGGAAGAGGAGATCAACCGGAAGAACGCGGAGCTCGAGTCACAGCGCAAGGAGTACGAGGGCCTCGAGAAGGACTACCAGCTCGCGACGCTCGAGTTCGAGGTCAAGGAGAAGGAGCTGCAGGGCTCCCTCGCCGCGCGCAACGAAGAGCTCGCCACGCTCAAGGCCGAGTTCGAGGCGCTGACGAAGCTGCAGAACGACACCGTCGCCGAGCGCGACGCGAAGTACGCCGAGTACGAAGGCATCGGCAAGGCGCTGCAGGAGACGATCGAGAAGAACCAGGTCGAGCGCGACGGCACGGTCTCGCAGCTCGAGAGCAACCTGCGCCTCGCCACCGAGCGCGGCGATCGGGGTGAAGGTGAAGTCGCCCGCCTCGAGGGTGAACTGGCCGACGCCCGCGCCCGCTCCGCCGAGAAGATCGGCGAGCTCGAAGGCGAGATCGCCGGCCTCAAGAGCAGCCTCGAGGCGCTCACCGCCGAGAAGGCCGAGTCGGAGCAGAGCCTCAACGAGAAGATCACCGAGCGCGACGGCCGCATCGGCCAGCTCGAGCAGGAGCTCGCCGACACCGTCGAGCGCAAGGATCGCCAGGAAGCCGAGCTGCAGTCGCAGATTCAGGAGAAGCTCGAGAAGATCGGCGAGCTCGAGGGCGAGGTCGAAGCCGCCAAGCAGGCGCTCGCCGATCGCGAGGCCGAGCTGCAGGGCGAGCTGGGCGACGTCGGCGGTCAGCTGCAAGAGGCCCAGGGCATCATCGAGGCCAACACCGCGCACATCGCCGAGCTGAACCAGACGCTCGAGGCGCGGCAGAAGAGCATCGACGGCCTCAACGCCGACGTCTCCGATCGCGACACCCGCATCGCCGATCTCGAGGGCCGCTTCAGCGCCTCGCAGCAGACCGTCGCCGACCGCGATGGCGAGATCGGCGCGCTCAAGCAGACGCTCGAGTCTCGCGGTCAGGAGATCGACGGCCTCCAGAGCACGCTCGCCGAGCGCGACGAGCAGATCACCGGCCTCAACACCTCGCTCGACGAGACGCAGAAGGCGCTCCTGCAGACGCAGGACACCCTCAACCAGACGCAGGCCGCCCTCGAGGCGAAGACGGGCGAGCAGGAAGAGACCGCCGGCACCCTCGAGCGCACGCAGCTCGACCTCGAGCAGACCCGCAAGGAGCGCGACGAGCGCCAGGGTGAGGTGGTCTCGGCGCGCAACGAGATTCAGCGCGTCACCGGCCTGTTCCGTCAGACCGAGACCGCCAAGGCCCAGCTCGAAGAGACGCTGTCGGGCGAGATCGGCCAGCTCAAGACTGCCCTCTCGGAAGCGCAGGGCAACTACGAGGCCGAGGCCGCCGCCCACCAGCAGCTCGATCGTGAGACCACCGCGGCCATCGAGAAGCTCACCGGCGAGCGCGACACGCTCGCTGGAACGCTCGAGCGCACCCAGGTCGATCTCGCCGCCACCCGCGCCAACCTCGACGACACCGCCAAGTCGCTCGACATCGAGAAGCGCGCGCTCGCCGACACCCAGAAGCACTACGAGGAGCGCGTCGGCACGCTCGAGAACGAGCTCGCGCAGCTTCGCGAGCAGGCGCAGGATCTCACCGAGCAGCTCGCCGCCACCAAGCAGGAGCTCGGCGCCCGCGTCTCTGATCTCACCCAGCTCAACGCGAAGCTGGCCCACGCCGAAGACACCCGCGCCAACCTCGAGGATCGCATCGCGACCCTCACCGAGGAGTCGCAGCGCCGCGAAGAGCTGCTGCAGAACGACGTCGCCGCCAAGTCGAAGGAGCTCGCCGACACGCTGCGCAAGCTCTCGACCCAGCAGCAGGAGAAGGTGCGGCAGGTCGACGCGCTCACCCGCGAGGTCACTGCGAAGACCGAGCTGTCGAAGCAGCTCGAGCTCAAGCTGAAGTCGCTCTTCGACGAGTCGAAGAAGAAGACCGACGAGCTGGCGCAGTCGAAGGCGGCGCTCGCCGCCGAGCTCGACGGCACGAAGAAGGATCTCGCCGAGCGCTCCGCCGCGCTCGAGAAGGCCACCGAAGCGCACAGCCACGCCGTCGCCGAGCGCGATCAGGTCAAGGCGCAGATCGGCCAGCAGCTGCAGCAGGCCAACGCCCGGCTCCAGGAGGCCGGCAACGCGCTCAACCAGGAGAAGGCCGCCGCCAAGAAGGCGCACGACGACATGGCGCAGAAGCTCCAGCGCGCCGAGGCCCGCATCGCGCAGGTGCAGCAGGAGTCGCAGACCAAGGCCGCCGAGATGGAGACGCGCCTCAAGGAGGCCCAGAGCCAGCTCGCCACCCGCCAGCGCCGCGTCGCCGAGCTCGAGCAGGCCATGGAGGGCGCCAACGCCGCCCGCACCCGCGCCGACAAGGAGCTGCAGGCGAAGATCACCGCGGCCGAGCAGAAAGCCAACGACGCCGCCGCCAAGCTGCAGGCCGCCATCGCCGAGAAGAAGACGATCGAAGGGCTGCACCAGAAGTCGCTCGACGACGCGAACGTCAAGCACAAGGCCGAGATCGAGCGCCGCGAGCAGGTGAAGGCGCAGGAAGTGAAGCGCCTGCAAGAGGCCGTGCAGGAGAAGTCGAAGCAGCTCAAGGTCGTCGAGCTCGAGCTGGCCCGCTACAAGAACAAGCCCGCCGGTGGAGCTGCCACCTCGGCCGCGCCCGCCGCGCGCCCGGCTCCGCCCGCAGGCATTCCCCAGACGACGATGCCCAACGCGTCGCGGCCGTCATCGGCTGCCTCGCTGTCGCAGCTGGGCGAAGAGTTCGAAGAGGCCACGAAGGTCAACACCATTCCCGAAGCGGCCACGCGCCCCGCGCCCGCCGTCGCCCGGCCTGCCGCCCCGCCTCCCGGCGTGGCCCGCCCTGCGACGCAGCCTGCCCGCCCTGCCGTCGCCATCACCGCCGCGCCCGCCAAGAAGGCGCCGCCGCCCGATGAGCGCACGGTCGTGGGCCAGCTCCCGAAGGACGACGACGCCGACTTCACCAGCATCATCGACAAGCTCGGCGAGTAGCCCTTTTTCTGTGAGGTGAGGTAGGACGGCGAGCCGCTCAGGGCCGGTCTGCACGACCGGAGGCCACCTGAGCCGACCGCCTCCTGGAGCGCCACCGCATGCGCCGTTCCATTCCTGCCGTCTTCGCCCTGCTGCTCCTTCTCGCTGGCTGCAAAGAGAAGGTGCTTCAACGCCCGCCCGAAGACGGAGGCCCCGCCTGCGCGGAGCGTGAGACGCTCGTCAACGGCCAGTGCCGTTTCGTGTGCCACCGCGACGGCGACTGTGCGGCCGGCGAGCGCTGCAACCTGCTCTCGGCCACCTGCGAGCCCAAGCTGCCCGAGCCCGACGCGTCGGTGTTCGTCCCCTGCACCGAAGGCGCCCGCCGCTGCAGCGTCGATGGTGCGGCAGTCGAGCTGTGTGGGGCCGATGGCCGGTTCGCGGTCG
Source organism: Archangium sp. (assembly GCA_016793585.1). The sequence continues at coordinate 8,311 of JAEUJR010000893.1, read as the reverse complement.
AGATGACGTGCGCGGTGCCCGACGGCTTCTGCTCGAACGAGCGCTGCCTTGCCTGCCGACCCAACGCGACGAAGTGCGGCGCTGTGCCCACCGATCTCGAGGTCTGCGAGAGCAATGGCTCGGGCTTCCGCTCGGTGATGTGCGCGGGCACGGCCACGTGCACCATGGGCGAGTGCCGCGAGTGCACGGCCGGCGACCGCCGCTGCAGCCCCGACGGCAAGGCCGTTCAGGAGTGTCAGCGCCGCACGCAGCTCAACCTCTCGACGACCTGGGTGAACGTCGGCGACAACTTCGACGGCACCTGCATCACCCAGCAGTGCACTGGCACCGGGGCCGCCTCGGCGTGCCGCCCGCCCCAGTGCATTCCCGGCTCGTCGCAGTGCATGGGCTCGGCGGTGCAGCAGACCTGCAACGCGACCGGCAGCTGGGACAACACCACCTGCACCACGGTGCCCGGCCTCGGCCCCACCGCGGAGTGCCAGAACGGCGCCTGCGTTGACGAGTGCGGCGATGCCGTTCGCCAGAAGAGCTACTTCGGCTGCGAGTACTGGACGGCGGTGCTCGACAACCCCATCACCGCCGCCGTCTTCAAGGGCAACGTGCTGACGGGCCAGGGGGCGATCAACAACGACTCCGAGTTCGCCTTCGTCGTCACCAACCGCTCCACGCTGAGCACCACCATCACCATCTCGCGCCACTTCAGCAACTCGGTGCAGGTGGTGAAGACGGTGCCGGTGCCCGGCCGCCTCGACCCGATGACGCGCGGCCTCGCGGTGATTCGGGTGCCGTGGCAGTCGGTCGGCGATCACCCCGTCTCGGCGAACAGCTTCGACTCGAACTCGCAGAGCGGCCTCAAGCGCTTCGGCTACCGCATCACCAGCACGCGGCCGATCACGGTGTACCAGTTCAACCCGCTGGCGGCGTTCCGTGACGTCGGCAGCTGCACCTCGCCCACCTCGTGCGAGGCGGCGGTGCCCGAGACGATCGGGCCGACCTGCAACAACATGGTGTGCCGTCACTTCTCGTACAGCAACGACGCCTCGCTGCTGCTGCCCGCCCACATTCTGGGCACCAGCTACGTGGGCCTCGCCCCCGAGCACATTCTCGATCGGTCGACGAGCAGCCCCTCGAGCGCGGCCAGCATCGCCTTCAACGGCATGCTCACCATCGTCGGCACGGCCGACAACACGCAGGTCACCGTGCGCAGCAATGCCCGCACCCGCGCAGGCCCGGGCGTGACGGCGATCGACAAGGGCGCGACGCGCACCTTCACGGTGAACAGCTACGACGTGCTGCAGATTGCGAGCGACAACCCCGTCGACACGTCGGCGGCGGCGAACCTCGAGTGCGCGACGAACCCCTTCCCGCAGGGTCAGGGCGTGTGTGGCGGCTTCCTGCAGCCCGCCTGCCCCCTGCTCTGCCGCACCGACAACGATCTCACGGGCTCGATCGTCACCTCGGACAAGCCCATCGCGGTCTTCGGTGGGTCGGCGTGCACGATGCGCAGCTACGTGCAGACGGCCTGCGATCACGTCGAGGAGCAGCTCTTCCCCTTCGTCACGTGGGGCAAGAACTTCGTCGCTGCGCGCACGGCGCCGCTCAAGCTCACGAACGGCACTCCGGCGCCGGCCGCGAACGCCGGGCCCGACTACTACAAGGTCGTCGCCGGCTGCCCGGCAAGCGCGTGCCCGAACGGAACGCTGGTGACGGTGACGCCGGCGCCTGCTGCGGGCGACGTGCTGAGCCCCAACCGCTGCATCGCCGGCACCTCGGTGGCCGCGAACAACTGCCGGCTGGCCGGTGGCACCTTCGTCGAGTTCCGCTCCCGCACGAGCCTCACCATCACCGCCGATCAACCGGTGCAGGTCGCGCAGATCTTCTCGAGCCAGAACGCCACCTCGCCGGTGGGAACGACCCGGCCTGCACAGGGAGATCCCTCGCTGGTGCTGCTGCCGCCCATCGAGCAATGGCGCAGCCAGTACACGGTGCTGACCGCGCCCGGCACGAGCGACAACTACCTCGGCCTGGTCATCGACTCGTCGCGCGTTCAAGAGGTTCGGGTGAACGGCAACGCGGTGCAGGCCTCGGCGTTCACCGCGGTGGGCAGCACGCCGTTCAGGGTGGCGAACGTGCCGGTGCCCGTCGGCACCCACACGATCCTCGTCATTCCCATTCCCGGCCAGATGACGCTGCCGGGCGCGGGCGTCACCGTGTACGGCTTCGACAGCTACGTGAGCTACGGGTACACGGGCGGGCTCGACCTGACGACCATCGTCACGGGCATCAACCCGGGCGGGTGACGTTCAGCCCTTGCGCATGAACTCGACGTCGAGGCTCAGCTCGACCTCGTCGCCCACCGCCAGCCCGCCCGCTTCGAGCGCCTTGTTCCACACGAGGCCATAGTCCTTCCGGCTCAGCTTCGTGCTGGCGCGCGTGCCCGTACGCCACGTGCCCCAGGGGTCTTTCACCGCCGGCGGCAGCGGCTCGGCGTCGAGCGACACCTGCTTCGTCACGCCGTGCAGGGTCAACGCGCCGGTGACCCGCAGTCGATCGCCCACCTTCTCGAAGCGCGTCGAGACGAAGGTGATCTTCGGGAACCTCTCGACCTCGAAGAAGTCGGGGCCGCGCAGGTGGTCGTCGCGATCCTTCACGTTGGTGTTCACGCTCGCGGCGTCGATCGACACCGACACCTTCGACTTCGTCACGTCCTGCTCGTCGAGCTCGAGTGAGCCCGAGAACCGATCGAACTTCCCCTTCGTCCACGAGACCATCATGTGCCGCACCTTGAACCCGAGCTCGGCGTGGGTGACGTCGAGGTCCCACGTGCGGGCGGCCTGAGGGGTTCCCGCGACCACGCCCGCTGCGACTGCGCTCATCATCGTCAACATGTCATCGTTCTCCGTCGTGACCGGTGAATTCCGGCCAGGCATGAGTACGAAGGCAAAGAGAGTGGCGGTAGGCGGCACGCGAGCACACACTGTTCTCAACCATGAACAATTCGCTCGAGCTCGACCGGCTGCCGCTCTACGGGCTCTTCGCCCTCGTCGTGAAACACCAGTCGTTCACGCTCGCGGCGGCCGAGACGGGGTTGGCCCGCTCAGCGGTGAGCCAGCGGGTTCAACGGCTCGAGGCGCTGGTGGGCGCCCAGCTGCTGCGCCGAACGACGCGCCGGGTGACGCCGACCGAGGCAGGGCTGCGGCTGTACGAACGCTGCGTGCCGCTGCTCGACCACGCGCGCGCCGTCGAGGCGGGGTTGACGGGGCACGCCGGGGCGCCCCTGCGCATCAACGCGCCTGCCAGTCTGGTGCACGCCGCGCTCGGCGAGCTGCTGGTGCAGTTCACGGCCTCGACGGGCACGGTGATCGACCTCACGCTCGAGAACCGCACCATCGACCTGCTCGAGACGCGCGACGATCTCGTCGTGCGCGCGAGCCGCGAGCTGCCGACGGGGCTGGTGGCGAAGCGGCTCTCGCAGACGCGCCTGCTCGTGGTGGCGGCGCCGGCGTACCTGCGCAGCGCCCGCCCCATCACCGCGCCACAAGAGCTCGTGCACCACCAGTGCCTGCGCTATCGCGCCTCGCCCGGAAGCAACGAGTGGCGCTTCGGCGCGGGGGCTCGAACCTTCAGCGTGCCCGTCGACGGCCCGGTGATCGCGAACGACGGGCTGGTGCTGAAGCGCCTGTGTCTTCAGGGCGTGGGGCTGGCGGTGCTGCCCGAGTTCATGATCGCCGACGAGCTGCGCGCCGGCTCGCTCGAGGCCGTGTTGACGGAGCACCCTCGCGGCATGACGGTCTGGGCCATTCTGCCGTCGGGCCGGCGGGCGCCTGCGCCAGCCCGGGCGCTCGCGGCGTTCTTGTCGAAGTCACTCGATCGCGCGCTGCCGAGGGCGTGAGGCTCACCCCAGGTTCTTCACGAGCGGCTCGAAGCGGGCCTTGTTGGTCGCTTTGTGAAACGCGTCTTCGCCCGAGATCTTGCCGTCTTCGGCCAGCTTGAAGAGCACGTCATCCATCGCTTGCATGCCGAGCTGTTTGCCCGACTGGATGATGGAGTGAATCATCGGCGTGTTTCCCTCGCGGATCACGTTGGGCAGGCCCGGCGTCTTGAGCAGAATCTCGTGCACGGCGAGGCGGCCGCGGCCGTCAGGCGTGCGCAACAACAGCTGCGAGACGACGCCGGCGAGCGACTCCGACAGCATCGTGCGCACCTGCTGCTGCTGATCGGTGGGGAACGCGTCGATCACGCGGTCGATCGTCTTGGGGGCGCTGTTGGTGTGCAGGGTGCCAAACACGAGCACGCCCATTTCGGCCGCGGTGATGGCGAGCGAGATCGTCTCCATGTCGCGCATTTCGCCGACGAGAATCACTCCGGGGTCCTGGCGAATGGCGCTGCGCAGGGCGTTGGCGAAGCTCTTCGTGTCGTTGCCGACCTCGCGCTGGCTGAGGGTGCACTTCTTGTTCTGGTGCACGAACTCGACGGGGTCTTCGATGGTGACGATGTGCTTCGAGTGTTTGGTGTTGATGAGATCGATGATCGCCGCGAGCGTCGTCGACTTGCCCGAGCCGGTGGGCCCGGTGACGAGCACGAGGCCCTGTTCCAGATCGGCCATGGCCGAGAGCGCCGCGGGGGCCTTCAGATCCTCCAGCGTGCGGATCTTCTCGGGAATGATGCGGAACACCGCCGCCGCGCCGCGCTCCTGGTTGAAGTAGTTCGCGCGGAAGCGGGCCACCCCCGGCAGAGCGTAGGCGAAGTCGAGATCGAGGTTGCCGGTGTAGTGCGCCCACTGCTTCTCGGTCGCGAGCTCCTTGAGGTGATCGCGCAATGACTCGTCGGTGAACGTGGGCCAGCCGCCGATCGGCTTCACCGAGCCGTGCTGGCGCATGTGGGGCTGCATGCCGGCGGCGAGGTGAAGGTCGCTGCCGCCCTGGTCCTTGAGGTGTCTGAAGAGCTGATCGAGTCGGGCCATGGCGTTGTTTCAGGCGAAGCGCTTGGGATCTTCTGCGTGGCGGCGGGCTTCGGCCTTGGTGACCTGCCCGCTCTTGACGAGCTCCTGCAGCGAGTCGTCGAGCAGGCACATGCCGTCGGCGCGCCCCGTCTGCATGATGCTGCGAATCTGAAAGGTCTTCTCTTCGCGAATGAGGTTCGAGACCGAGGGCTTCACGTAGAGCACCTCGAGCACCGGAATGCGCCTGGTGCCGTCGGCCGCGAGCACCAGGCGCTGCGACACGATCGCGCGCAACGACTCGCTCACCATGGCGCGAATCTGCGACTGCTGCTTGGGCGGGAAGACGTCGAGAATTCGGTTGATGGTGCGAATGGCGTTGTTCGTGTGCAGCGTGGCCATCACGAGGTGGCCCGTCTCGGCGGCCGAGATCGCGAGCTGAATCGTCTCGAGATCGCGCAGCTCACCGATGACGATGATGTCGGGGTCTTCACGCAGCGCCGCGCGCAGCGCGTTGGGGAAGCTCTTGGTGTGCTTGTTCGCCTGGCGCTGGTTCACCACGCAGCCCTGGGGCGTGTGCACGTACTCGATGGGGTCTTCGACGGTGATGATGTGGTCCTGGCGAGACGCGTTCAACATGCTCACCAGCGCGGCCAGCGTCGACGACTTGCCGCAGCCTGCCGGGCCCGTCACCAACACCATGCCCTGATGGAAGTCGGTCAGCTTCGCGAGGCTCGCAGGCAGGCCGAGGCTCTCGAGCGTGGGGGGCTGCGGGGGAATGGTGCGAAAGACGCCGTCCCACCCGCGCTGCTGTTTGTAGAAGCTGGCGCGGAAGCGACCCACGCCCGGCAAGGCGATGGCGAGGTCGAGATCCCAGTGTTCGTCGAGCGTCGCGCGCTGCTCGGGCTCGAGCGCGTCCTTCAAGATCGACTCGACCATCTGCGCGTCGAGAATGCCGGTCTTGAGCTCCTTCAGCACACCGTTCACGCGCATCTGCAGCGGCGCGCCGCCGTGAATGTGCACGTCGCTGGCCTTCGACTCGACGGCCTTGGTGAGAATCTGCTGCAGCGTCGGCAGTCGACCCGCAGGCGCAGCAGGCCGGCCGACGGGGCTGAGCGAAGACGCAGACTGGGCGGTCGGCGCGGGCGCGGCGGCGGGCGCCGGAGCTGGAGCTGGCGCCGGCGCCGAAGGCCTCGGGGCGGGGGCGGCGGCCGTCGCGGCTGGAGCTGCCGAGGCTGCGGGCTGGCCCCCCTGCTTGGCGATGTACTGAGCCTGAGCCTGCGCGAGCCACTTCGCCTGCTCGGCGCTGATGAACTTGAGGTCCATGAGCAGCGCGCTGAGCGGCCGTGGGTCGCTGGCCTGGCGGGCGGCCGCCGCGGTCAGCTGCTCCTGACTGATGAGCTTGTAGTGGAGTGCGATTCGTCCGAGCAGCGCGTCTTCTTGACTCTGCATGCCGCTGCGGAGCCTACCCGCAGGCGTGCGTTGCGCCGCCTTCTTTCGCGCACGCCCGACGAGCCGAGGTGAAGAAAGGTGAAGACGTGTGTGCGCCCGAGGTTTGCTGGTTAGGTTGGCGGCGTGAGTCGCGACGACAGGGATCAGAAGACACCGAAGCCGAAGGCGCAGGTGACGTTGCGCCGCCTCTATTCGCTCGCCTGGCCAGAGCGGTGGGCGCTGGCGCTCGCGAGCCTGTTCTTGATCGTCAGCTCGAGCGGCTCGCTCGCGTTTCCATCGGCCGCGGGTTCGCTGCTCGACGGCGCGTTGAACGTGAAGACGGGTCAGGTCGATCTCCACCAGGTCGACCGCATGGCCCTCGCGTTGGTGGGCATCTTCCTCGTCACCGCCATCGCCTCGGCGCTGCGCTTCTTCATCTTCAGCCGGGCGGGTGAGCGCATCGTCAGCACGCTGCGGCGCGATCTCTATGACTCCCTGCTGCGGCAGGAGACCGCCTTCTTCGATGGCCAGAAGACGGGAGAGCTGTCGTCTCGCCTGTCGTCCGACGCCACCGTGCTGCAGACGACGGTGACGGCGAACATCAGCATGGTGCTGCGCAACACCGTGCAGGCCATCGGCGCGGTGACGATGCTGATGCTCACCTCGTCGAAGCTGACGCTGATGATGCTCGCGGTGGTGCCTCCGGTCGCGCTCGGGGCGGTCTGGTACGGCCGCCGGGTTCGCAAGCTGGCGAAAGAGAGCCAGGACGCGCTGGCGCGGGCGAGCGAAGTGGCGGTCGAGTCGCTGGCGGGCATTCGTACGGTGCGATCGTTCGCGGCCGAGAAGAAGGAGGGCCTGCGGTACGGCGCGGCCATCGAGAGCTCGCTGCAGCTCGCGTTTCGACGCATCAAGCTGTCATCGAGCTTCTTCGGCGCCGCCTCGTTCCTCGCGTTCTCGTCTGGCGCCTTCGTCTTCTGGTACGGCGCGCGAATGGTGGCGACGGGCGAGCTGTCAGCCGGCTCCTTGCTCACCTTCCTCATGTACACGATGCAGCTCGCCTTCGGCATGTCGGCCCTGGCCGAGCTGTGGACGGACGTGCAGCGGGCGTCGGGTGCGGCCGAGCGCGTCTTCGAGCTGCTTCACCGCAAGCCATCCATTCCGCTCAACGGCGGAGACACCCTGCCCTCGCTCCAGGGCGCGGTGAACTTCTCGCACGTCACCTTCAGCTACCCCGCCCGGCCCGACGTGAAGGTGCTCGACGACTTCTCACTCGAGCTCAAGCCGGGCGAGATTGTCGCGCTCGTCGGGCCTTCGGGTGCGGGCAAGTCGACCATCGCGTCGTTGCTCTACCGTCTCTACGATCCCCTCTCGGGCCAGCTCGAGCTCGACGGCAGGCCGTACGCGACGCTCGACCCTGAGTGGCTGCGTCGTCAGGTGGGCGTCGTCGCGCAGGAGCCTCTGCTCTTCTCGACCAGCATCGCCGAGAACATTCGCTACAGCCGCCCAGAGGCGACTGACGCCGAGGTCGAACAGGCCGCGAAGCTCGCCAACGCCCACCACTTCATCGCGGGCTTTCCCGATGGCTACGCCACCCTCGTTGGCGAGCGCGGCATTCAGCTCTCGGGCGGGCAGAAGCAGCGCGTCGCCATCGCCCGCGCCGTGCTGAAGAACCCGAAGATCCTCATCCTCGACGAAGCGACCAGCGCGCTCGACGCCGAGAGTGAGCACCTCGTGCGAGAGGCCCTCGAGCGGTTGATGCAGGGCCGCACGACGTTGATCATCGCGCACCGGCTCTCGACGGTGAAAGACGCGAACCGCGTGGTGGTGATCGAGTCAGGCAAGATCGTGCAATCGGGAACGCACGCCGGCCTCGTGGAGCAGGACGGCCTGTACCGACGATTGATCGAGCGCCAGTTCGCAGCCTGAGGCCTCAGGCTGCGC
>JAEUJR010000786.1 GCA_016793585.1 Archangium sp. | reverse complement strand
GAAGATGGGCATGAAGTCGGCCCGCCCCTCGGCGATGGGCCCGCGCATGGTGTGGCCCGTGAAGAGCGACACCGAGAAGAAGCGGCCCGCGTGCTGGGGCTCGGTGAACTCGCAGCGCCCCGTCGTGTGCAGGTGGTACAGGGTGACGTTCTCGAGGTCGGTGCGGCGGCAGAGCGCTTCGACCAGCGGAGACGGCGTCGCCGAGGCGCCGTGAATGAAGACCTTGTCGCCGCTCTTGACGACCTTCACCGCGTCGTCGGCGCTGACGGCGCGCTGCTTCCAGGAGTCGTTCGTCGATGTCATGCGAAGGAAGATAACGGTCGCCGTGCGCGCGGAAAGTGAAGGTGACGTCACCGACGCGTACGCAAACTCTGCGCTTGAAGTCGCGGCGCGGCCCGACGCACGGTTCGTCTCTTCGAGCTACTTGAAGAGCACGCCCACGCCGAGCCACGGCAACGGCACCACGAGGGCGTCGTACGTGCCGCGTTTGGGCAGGTAGACCCAGATGCCCGCGACGTCGATGCGGAACCGAATGCGGTCTCTGGCGACGGGGCCGACGGGCTCTTCCCAGCCGAGCTGCCAGCGCGCGCCGGTCGTGAGCATCGTCTCTTCGACGGGAAGGCGCGGGAGCAGCTCGGCGATGAGCGCGCTGTGCGGCCCCAGGACCCACTCGAAGCCGGCGTAGGGCTGCACCATCGTCGGCACGCGCGGAATCGGCGTCGACGTGCCATCGACCGTGCCGCCCGCGCCGAGCAGGCCGACGCCGACGGTGATGTTCGCGCTCTGCGGCAGCCAGTGGTGGTTGTCGAAGACGTACGCGCCGGCGGTGACCTGCACGGGCCCGAAGTGTTTGGCGGCGGTGAGGTTGAAGACGTTGAACTGCACGTTCGCGGTGGCGATGCCCGCTGCGGCGGCGATGGCGCCTCCGCCTGCGCCACCGATGACGAGCGCGCCCGCGCCGAACACCGCGCCGAAGACGTTCATCATGTCGTACGACGCCGAGATGCCGGGCCAGTACCGCCCTTCGTCGAGCACGAGGAACTTGAGGCCCACGTCGACGACGCCGACGAGCCCGATGCCCCCACCGCCCGCGACGCCGATGACGTGAATCGCTGGAATCGCAATGGCCCCACCGAACGGAACGCCGAACCCGCCAAGCAGGAAGTTGAGCTGCACGCGCCGATGCAGGCCCGCCGAGACGCGGAACATGAGCGCCTCGTCGTTGGTGATGGCGAAGCTGCCGGGCTCCATCGTCGAGGCGGTCGGTGTCAGGAAGAAGCGGTCGTCGAGAATGCGGTGCTCGAAGCGCTCGAGGCGGCTCTGCACCATCTTCAGCCCGATGGCTTCGCCGAGCTCGACACCGGCTCGGCTGGCGAGCTGTGAGGGGTGGCCCGCGCCTTCGTAGCGGCCGTACGCGAGCTCGACGTCTTCGGTGGGCGCCAGCAGCCGGGCCTCGAACGCGAGCCTTCCCGTTCTCGACGCCGTCTCGCTCGACACGCCCAGCAGGTTCACGGCCGCTTCGACGGTGTCGCGGTTTCCAATCTGCGCGCCCTCGGTGACGTCGAGCAGCGTGAGGCGCAGTCGCAGGCCGCCCGCAGTCGGAGCACCCAGCGCGCCGCCGCCCTTCTGCATTCCACCGACGACGCCGTTCAGCAGCGAGGCCTCGACGGCCGCGCGCTCGGGCGAGAGCCGTGGGTCGGCCTCCTGCTTCACCGTCTTCGCCTCGGCGTAGTCCGCGAGCGGCGCGACCGTCACCCGTCTCACCGGGCCGAACGCGCACGCGGGAAGAATCGCCAACAGCACGAGCAAGCGCATGTGCCCAGCAAAGCGTCACCTGACGGGCTTCGCCAGCGTGGCTTCGGGGCGCCAGCGCCAGGCGATGACACCGATGGTCAAGGTCGTGACGACCTCGATGGTCGCGAAGAAGGCGGCGTGCACGTTGGGCCTCGCTGCGGCCACCGCGCCGACGACGGCGAGGGTCTTGAAGACGGCGGCGCCGAGGTTGGCGAAGCGGTTGGCGCGCGCGGGCAGCAACCGGGCGAGGAGCGTCATCGCGATGGGCACCTCCATCATCACTGCGGCGGCGAGGAGCAGCGGGCGGCTGACGTTGATGCCTTCGACCTCGCCGCGGAGCCACTGGGGGAGGAGCAGCGGGTCCATCAGGCTGAAGACGTCTGCGTAGAGGTGGTTGAGCGTCACGAAGATCCACAAGGTCGACAGGAGGGCAGGGCGCACGGTCATGGCCGAAGGGTGCCTGTGTGAGGGCATTCAGGCGATGCGAGAGGACTCGCAGTCGCCGTGCACTTCCTCGCGTGCGCGCAGGGCGACGCCGACGGTCAGCTCACCCGCGTCGGCCCCGTGCAGCGGTCGTTCGCTCGTGACGTCTGGCTGCTGACGCTGAAAGAGGTGCGCACGACGACGCGCGTGCGAGCCCTCCTCGACCACTTCGCCGAGCGGCGTTGAGCGTCAGCGCTTGCGAGTCAGGCCCTCTTGCGCCGTCGTCGCCACCAGCACGCCATCGCGGGTGAAGACCTTGCCGAACACGAGCCCTCGCGAGCCCGACGCGTTCGGTGAGTGCATGACGTGCAGCAGCCAGTCGTCGACCCGCACCGGCCGGTGGAACCACACCGCGTGGTCGAGGCTGGCGACCTGCATGTCCTTCGTCCACCACGTCGCGGCGTGCGGCTTCATGGCGGTGGTGATGAACGCCGAGTCAGACGCGTAGGCGAGCAGCGCCTGGTGCAGCGAGGCCGAGTCGGGCAGCTGGTGCTTCGCCTTGAACCACACGCAGCGCTCGGGCGGCCTGGGCACGGGGTGAAACGGGTCGTCGTCTTCCACCATGCGCGACTCGATGGGCCGCTCCGCCAGCGCCCACGCCTTCATCTTCTCGGGCAGCGCGGCGCCGTGGCGGGCGAAGCGCTCCTGGTCGGTGGGCAGCGACTCGGGCGGCGGCACCTTCGGCATCTCGTCCTGGTGTGAGAACCCGTCCTCCGACTTCTGGAACGACGCCGCGAGGTTGAAGATGGGCTCGCCGTGCTGAATCGCGACGACGCGCCGGGTGGTGAAGCTCGAGCCGTCACGAATGCGGTCGACGTTGTAGACGATGGGCGCCTTCACATCGCCCGGCCGCAGGAAGTACGCGTGCAGGGAGTGCACCGGCCGCTCGTCGGCCACCGTGCGCATCGCCGCGGTGATGGCCTGGCCGAGCACCTGCCCTCCGAAGACGACGCCCCAGCCGAGGTCCTGGCTCTGCCCGCGGTAGAGGTTCTCTTCGAGCTTCTCCAGCGACAGCAGCGAGACCAACTCATCGAGGATGGACGGCATGGCCCGCCCTTACGCGAGGCCGCGCGGTTCGCAACTGCCCGGAAGTGCACGCGCTTCTGCGCTTCGACAGAAATCGACACGCCCCACTTCCCACTTTTCGGGCCGGGGCCGGTCTTGCGCGTCGAACGGGAGCGGCCGGCTCCTTTGCCGTGGAAGAGGCCTATGCGGAATCGACTGACGTTGATGCTGGTGGCGATGGTGGCAGTGAGCGCGTGTCTCAAGCCGCCCGAAGAGATGACGAAGCCCGACGGTGGCGCCGCGATGGATGCTGGTGTTGGCGCGTTGGCGACGCTCGAGCTGAGCCCCGCGACCCTGACGGTGCCGCTCGGCGCCAGCGCGCCGCTCAAGGTGACGTTCCTTCAGCCTGACGGAACCGCCTCTGACGTGACGGCGACGGCCGAGCTGCGCAGCGAACCCGAAGGCGTGGTGACGCTCTCGCCCGGCCGGGTGCGCGCCGTGGCGGCAGGCGCGGCGATGCTCATCGCGAAGGCGAACGGCGTCGAGGCGCGCGCGTCGGTGACGGTGCCGGCGGCGCAGGTGCAGTCGGTCGACGTGACGGTGAACGAGGCGAGCGTCGTGAAGGGCGTGCTGGTCGAAGCGAGCGCGCTCGCCAACCTCACCGATGGGTCGAAGCTCGACGTGACGCAGACGGCCCAGTGGAGCGTCGAGAACCCGCAAGACATCGCCGCCGTGTTGCAGCTCGCAGGGCCGGGCCGGGCGCTCGCGAAGGCGGCAGGCTCTGCACGCCTCAAGGCGACGGTCGGTGCGCTCACGGGCGTGGCCGACGTGACGGTGCGTGACGCGCGGTTGACGTCGCTGCTGGTGACGCCGGGCATGGCGTCGGTGCCGGTGAACGGCGCGGTGCAGCTCTCGGCGACCGGCCGCTTCTCCGATGGAACCGAGAGCGACCTGACGCGCGCGGTGGCGTGGAACTCGAGCGCCCCCACGTTCGTGGTCGACGCGTCTGGACTCGCGGTCGCGAAGTCGGCGGGCGCTGCGACGCTCACCGCGTCACTCGATGGCCAGGAGTCGACGGCCGTGCTGACCGCCACCGAGACGGCCGCGACGCAGCTCACCTTCATGCCGGGCTCGCTCACGCTGGGCATTCGCACGAGCGCCTCGCTGCGGGTGGTGGCGACGTTCGCCGATGGCTCGACCTCCGATGTGACGTCGCAGTCGACCTTCTCGTCCTCCGCTCCGGCGAGCGCTGCGGTCTCGTCGAGCGGTGTTCGTGGCATCGTGTCGGGGCTCTCTGCGGGCAGCGCGTCGGTCGTGGCGTGGTTCGGCTCGCGCTCGGTCAGCGCGCCCGTGACCGTCACTGCGGCGGCGATTTCCTCCATCGAGCTCACGCCGCGCACCGTCACCATCTCTGGCAACGGCGTCGTCTCGGTTCGGGCTCGCGCGACCTACGCCGAT
>JAEUJR010000868.1 GCA_016793585.1 Archangium sp. | reverse complement strand
GTTGAAACAGCGGCGGGTTGTCGAACACGTACGGCAGCCCGCTCGTCGACGTCGTCTTCACCCACTGCCGCCACTCCCACGGAGACAGCGACTGCTCCACCGTCTCGATGAGCAGGAACCGCTGCGGCGTGAGGAACTCCGAGAACCGCTGCCGCAACGCCTGATCGAGCGCCGCACCCGAGAGCGTCGAGAGCTGACTCCATCGCCGCGCGGTGCCCTCGCACGTCACGCGCCCGGCCACGACGTCATCGGCTTCGAGCGGCTGGCGAAAGAGGAACAGCATGTGAAACGGCTGCAGCGTCGGGTCGGTGCTTGCGGCCGAGACACGAAACTCGCCGCAGTGCCCGCCGGGCTCGAGGTTCGCGAGGTCGATTCGGTTGTGCACACCGGTGATGACGAAGGGCAGGCGCGACAGGTCCCACCGTGACGCATCGGAGCCCTGCACCCGCGCCACCTCGTCGATGAACTGCGTCGGCAGCGCGCGTTCGCTGTGGGCCGTCGTCGAGAACCGATGAAACCAATCGGACAACAACCGCCCACCGTGGTCGTCGTGCGACGCGAGCCGCATCAACTTCGCGAAGCTCACGACGTTCGGATCGTCGACGAGGCCAGCGTCGCTCCAGAACAAGCTCGCCTGCACGCGCACGGTGATGGGAGCGCCCGCGTCAGTCGTGCCGGCATCGACATCGACGCCCGCGTCGACCTCCACCATCGCGTCGGGAACGTCGCTGCCTGCGTCACGCACACTCACGGCCCCGCAGCCCGCGAACAGCACGACGACCGAGAGCGGAAGCAGCCGCATGCCGCGAGTGATGACGCTTCACGATGTAGGAGGCAAGCCCCTGTAGGCGCGCGCGCAAAATCGAGTTCGCTGATCGCGTCACGCTGATGCCCAGCTACCATCGGCACCAGGAGCCTCATTTCATGCGCTACGTCGTCGTCGTCTTTCTCCTGGTCTCGGCCGTCACTGCCTGCTCCCCCGTCGTCTCGAAGCCGGCCTGCAACTCCACCAACTGTACTGGCTGCTGTGACAGCGCCGGCGCATGTCAGGCGGGGCTCACCACGCAGACCTGCGGCTCCAACGGCGCGACCTGCGCCCAGTGCGCGGTGAACGAGTCCTGCTCCTTTGGTCGCTGCATGACGATGACGTTCAACCAGGGCGGCGGCACCGGCGGTGGATTGGTCGTCGGTGGCGGCAGCGCGGGCGGCTCTGCCGATGATGGCGGGCTGGGTGGTGGCGCGGGTGGAGGGAACACCGCAGGTGGGTCCGCGGGTGGAAGTGCAGCCGGTGGCAACGCCGCGGGAGGAAGTGTCGCGGGAGGGAGCGCTGGTGGCGGCTCGGCTGTCGACGCGGGCCAACCCAACCCCTGCGCCGGCTCGCTTCAGGCGTGCGGCACGCGCTGCCTCGACCTGCAGGGCGACCCCGAGAACTGCGGAACCTGCGGCCGAGTCTGTGGGCAGGGCGAGGTCTGCAATCGCGGCACGTGTGGACTGTTGCCAACCGACTGCACGGCGAGCGGCATGGGCTGTGGCTCGGGCTACTACTGCGACCCGGTGACGCGCCGCTGCCTCACGGGCTGCCGCCTCTCCTCCGATTGCCCCATGGGCGCGACGTGCTCGAGCGGAACCTGCTCGTGCCCCACCAACCAGCACGCGTGCGGCCAGCAGTGCGTCGCTGACGACTCCACCTCGTCGTGCGGCAGCCGCTGCTCCGTCTGTCCCCAGCCGGCGAACAGCACCGCGACGTGTACGACCGGAGCGTGTGGCTTCACCTGCGCGACCGGCTTCCGTGAGCAGAGCGGCCAGTGCGTCGACATCGACGAGTGCGCGACCGCGAATGGTGGCTGCTCCGCCAACGCAGCCTGCGCGAATACGCCCGGCAGCCGCACGTGCACCTGCAACCAGGGCTTCACCGGCGACGGCGTGACCTGCACCGACATCAACGAGTGCCTCACGAACAACGGCGGCTGCGACGCGAACGCCGCCTGCACCAACACGCCCGGCTCCCGCACCTGCATGTGCCTCACTGGCTACACCGGCAACGGCATGACCTGCGCCGACGTCGACGAGTGCCTCACGGGCAACGGCGGCTGCTCCGCGCAGGCGACGTGCACCAACATTCCCGGCAGCCGCTCGTGCGCATGCAACGCGGGCTACACCGGCACTGGCTTCACCTGCACCGACATCAACGAGTGCGCGACGAACAACGGTGGCTGTGACGCGAACGCGGCGTGCACGAACACGCCCGGCAGCCGCACCTGCGCCTGCAACTCGGGCTTCACCGGAAACGGAACGACGTGCGCCGACGTGAACGAGTGCCTCGTCAGCAACGGCGGCTGCGATGGCAACGCGACGTGCACGAACACCACCGGCAGCCGCACCTGCGCGTGCAACTCGGGCTTCACTGGAAACGGCACGACCTGCACCGACGTGAACGAGTGCCTCACCAACAACGGCGGCTGCGCGGCCGTGGCATCTGGAGGCATCTGCACCAACACGCCGGGCTCACGCACCTGCACCTGCGCGGGCGGCTACTCTGGCAACGGCACCACGTGCACCGACATCAACGAGTGCGCGACGAACAACGGCGGCTGCGACACCAACGCGACGTGCACGAACACGCCGGGCAGCCGATCGTGCGCGTGCAACAGCGGGTACAGCGGAACGGGCACGACCTGCACCGACGTGAACGAGTGCCTCACCAACAACGGTGGCTGCGCAGCGGTGGCGTCGGGCGGCGTCTGTACCAACACGCCAGGCTCCCGCACCTGCGCTTGCGCACCGGGCTACACCGGCAACGGCACGACCTGCACCGACGTGAACGAGTGCCTCACAGGCAACGGTGGCTGCGACGCGAACGCCACCTGCTCCAACACCCCCGGCAGCCGCACCTGTGCGTGCAACTCGGGCTTCACCGGCAATGGCACGACGTGCGCCGACGTGAACGAGTGCCTCACCGGCAACGGCGGGTGCAGCACGAACGCGACCTGCACCAACACGCCTGGCAGTCGAACCTGTGCTTGCAACGCGGGCTACGGCGGCAACGGCATCACCTGCTCGCCAAACGGCGACACGTGCGCAGCGCCCATCGACCTCGCGTTGAACGCGACGGTGAGTGGAACGACGGTGGGAGCGGTGAATGACTACGCGGGCCCGTTGAGTGCGGTGTGCCGGAGCACGACGCTGCCAGCGCCGGACGTGGTGTACCGGTTCACGCCGGGAGCGACGGGGGCGTACCGGGTGACGCCGACGGCGTCGGGGTGGGGGCCGCGAGTGTGGGTAGGCCCGAGTTGCGGAGTGGCTTCGTCGTGCGTGGCGTCGGACCCAGCGTGGAGCTCGGCGGCGGTGTTGCCCTTCGTG
>JAEUJR010000852.1 GCA_016793585.1 Archangium sp. | reverse complement strand
GTGGAGCGGCCCCACCGCACCAGCCTGGGGGGTGAGTGGATTCTTCGGCTCGCGCGCGTTCGGCGGCGCCTCTCGACGCAGCCCCGTCGCCACCACGCCCGGGTGCACGGCGTTTGCGGTGACTCCCTGGCCCTCGAGCCGGCGCGCGAGCGCGAAGGTGAACAACACGTTCGCCAGCTTCGACTGCGCGTACGCCGTGCCGCCGTGGTGTTGGCGCACCTTGAACTGCGGGTCTTCGAAGTCGAACGTGCCCTCGCGGTGCATCGATGAGGTGAGCACGACGACGCGGGCCGGCGCGCTGCGCACGAGGAGCGGCAACAACGCGTCGGTGAGAAAGAACGGCCCGAGGTGATTGACGCCGAGGGTGAGCTCGAAGCCGTCTTCGGTCTTCCGACGCGTGCGTGGCCAGACGCCGGCGTTGTGCACGAGCCAGTCAAGTCGCTCGAAGCGCGCGAGGAATTTGGGAACGAAGTTGCGCAGCCGCGCCAGGTTCGCGAGGTCGACCTGCATCACCTCTGCCGTGTCGTTGCCCGTGAGCGAGACGAGCTGTTCGCGCGCGGCGTGGCCCTTCTTCAGGTCGCGGCACCCCAGCACCACGGTGGCGCCTTTCGCGAGCAACCCGCGCGCGATCTCGAAGCCGATACCGGAGTTGGCTCCTGTGACGATCGCGACCTTGTTCATGGGAGCTGCTTGTCGCACGAATGGCGAGCGTGGGGGCGCGATGCTTCAGTGCGCCGCATGAAGTTCACGCTCCTGCTGCTCCTCCTCGTCGGCGCCGGTTGTGACGTCAGCCCCAGCGCCGTCTGCACCGTGCCAGTCGGAACCTCGTGGTCGAAAGACCTCGCGAACCTGAGCACCGACGGGCTTCGTCCGGCCGGGCCACCTGCTCCGACGCAGGCCTCGACGGGCATGGCGACATGTCTTCCCGACGCGGGCGTCGACCCCCACGCGTGCCGCCGCCTCGTGGGCCGGCCGTACTCGGGAGCGAAGTGTTTCGAGGGCTACGTCGGCTGCTACGTCTGGGTTCAAGACGACCGCGTCGTCGGGCGCGCCGAGGTCTGCTGGAACTGAACGCTCACCGAAGCACGGCGACCGGCGGCGGCAGCGGCGCGACCACCTGACCCGTCGTCACCAGGCTCGTCACGTACCTCGCGGCGACGTCAGGCACGTCGCAGTGGCCGACGTCTCGCCCGCGGCGCCCGGTGAAGCGCTCGTCGGGCGCGAGCGAGAAGTCGAAGTCGAAGCACCGCTGCTCGGGGCCACAGCGCAGCCGCAGGCCCAGGTACGGCCCCAGCGGCGCGAACGACGAGCAGTCACTCGATGGCGCCACCGAGTGACGAAACGAGAACGCCTCGTCGACCGCGCGCGCGGCCTTCACGTCGGGCAGTGAGGGCTGAAACGCGTCGAGCACCACCAGGCGCAGCGTGAGGAACGTGTGGTCGATGCGCTTGTCGCTCGAGAGCGCGCGGCTCACGTCGGCGGCCGTGACGCCTCCCCACGAGAAGCCCACGAGGGTGAGCGTCGTCGGGCCGTCGGCGGAGTCGATGGCGCTGTCTGCGTTCACGTCGAGTGCCTGAAGGGTGGCGTCGCTGATCTTCCTGACGGGCTCGGTGGCGGTGAAGGTCGCGAACGACGACCAGCAGGTGCCGTCGATGCACTCGGGCACGACGGTGGCGAGCGGCCGGAGCGCGTCACACAGCTGCGTGAACCCGTCGTTGGAGCCGCTGTGCTGGTCGACGGCGCCGGTCATGCACACGACGACCTGTCGCGCGGGCACGCCGAGGGTGGTGACGACGTCGTTGGCGTCAGGCGCGGTCGTGACGGGCTGGGTCGCGGGCTGACACGCCAGCACGAAGCAGAACGCCAACAGGTGTCGCAAGACACGCATTCGCGGCGAGGCGTACCACAGCGCTGATCAGCTGCGTGCGAGCTCCTCGGCCAGGCCGATGAGCAGGCCCTCGGGGCCGCGGAGGTAACAGAGCCGGTAGACGTCCTGGTAGTTGACGACCTCGTCGACGACGGTGGCTCCGTGCTTGGCGAGGCGCGCGAGGGTGTCGTCGAGGTCATCGACGGCGAACATCACCCGCAGGTAGCCGAGCGAGTTCACGGGCGCGGTGCGGTGGTCTCCCGCGATGGCCGGAGCGTCGAAGCGCGTGAGCTCGAGGCGGCCGTGCCCATCGGGTGTACGCAGCATGGCGATCTCGACGCGCTGGTCGCGTACGCCCGTCACGCGCCCGGCCCACTCGCCGTCGATGGGCATGCGGCCCTCGAGCGTCAGGCCCAGCTCGAGGAAGAAGTCGATGGCCGCGTCGAGGTTGGCGACGACGATGCCCATGTTGTCGAGTCGTTTGACCGTCATGGTGAGACGTTCGCTTGATGCGAGTCGAAGGGTTAGCGCATTCGAAGCGCGCGAATCGGATGCACTCCAATCGCCAGCTCTTCCGGTGTCGTCGGTGAGGCCGTCACCCGTCGCCCGGTTTCGACGTCGAAGGCCACGATCTGCATGGCTGGCGTCGGCGAGCCGGGCGCTCGCTTGTCCTCGACGAGATAGAAGAGGTTCGTCAGCCAATCGTGGGCGCGCAGGTCGAGTTGGAAGGAACCAATGTCGAGTGTGCCAACGACTGACGTTCGACCCGAGGTGATGGTCGTCATCTGCAACTGTCGCTGACCGGTCGACAGATTCATCGCGTACACCCTGCCTGGCGTCGCGAAGAGGTGCATCAGGTTGGTCGCGACGCTGATCTCCTTCAACTTCATGCCGGTCGTCGCGTCGAACACTCGCAGCGTCGCGGTCGGACCACTCCCCTGGCCGACGACGAAGAGCCTGTCCTCCACCGGTTCGTAGGCTACGCCAGAGGTGGCGAAGCTCTCGCCCTGATTGGTGACAGCGCCGAGAGGCTCTCGTCGCTGCGTGTCGACGTCCAGCGCGAAGAGCTGCGCGGCGCTGGCAATCTCGATGATCAGGAGCTTGCCGTCGCGACGACACAAGAGCTGGAACGTCGAGACGGCCGACGGCAAGGTGACCGCTGGCTGGCCGGTGTCTGCGTCCACCCCAACGATGACGGGCCCGCTCGATCGACTGATGTACGCATAGACGCGACGCTTCACTGGGTCGTAGCAGGAGATTGTCGTGACTCCCGCGGTCTCGGGCTGGAGCTCGCCTGCGGGCGTGCGCTGCCAGGTGGCGAGATCTCGCTTCACGTAGACCGGTCGTTGGTTGCGAAGCTCGAACGTCCCCAGCGTGCCCTGACGGCCGATGAGCTCACCAGGGACCGCGACGGTCTGAATGACCCCGTTGTCGACCACCGAGAGCATGAACTCGAACGCGCGCGGCTGCTCTGGCCCAGGTCCGGCGGTCCCATCATCGAAGGTGAAGGCGATGCCATCGGAGCGGTCCTCCCTCGACACCAGGTTGATGCCAGAGGTGACCGATAGAAACGTCACGTCGGCAGGAGTGATTGGCTGCTCCGCGACCAGCGGTGGCTCTCGAAAGACCGGGGGCAGCGGAGGAACCTGAAACTCGGGCAGGCTCACGGGCCACGTTCGTTCGATCTCCTCGACCAGCCGCGCGAGGTCACCGACATCTCCGGACTCGGTGGTGTCACTGCGCCGAATCGTGCGCGACTTACCGCGCAACGGCATCACCTTCGGCAGCCCTTGCACGAAGGTCATCGTGCCCAGGAGCGGTGAGCTGTTGGAGAAGCCTCCTTCGAAGGGAGCCAGCGGGGTGCTGAATGTCGTCGTCAGGCCGTCGAGGACTCGGGGCAGCGCATCGCTTGCGATGACGGCGCCCGCGATCCCCGTCGCCGCTGCCGCAACTCCCCAAACTGGCAAGACGTAGAGCCCTGCGGCGATGAGGGCGATGCCGTAGGCGAGCTGCGCCTTGTCAGAGGTGAGCTTGGACACCAACGACTTGAGGTTCAGGCGAGGGCGCGTCAGCGCGACTTGAATGACACGAGCGCAGGCCGCGCGGTCGGAGGCCGAGAGCGCGTCGAATCGGCGCTGCGCCGCCAGCAGGTCTGCATCGGCCCGTGCATAGTGAGAGCGGAGCTCCGCAGGCGCTGCCGCGACCGCCGTCGAGAGCTCGGCTCTGCGCGCGACGACTGCGTCGCGGACGTAGGCATCTGAGTCGACGAGCGGAGGAGGCTGCACGACCTGCAGCGGAGGGCTTTGGTACTCGATCGCGTTTGCCGAGAAGCGCAGCCGTTCGCCGGTGGGCGCACCCATGGGTACGAAAGCGGTCAGAACGGTGGGTGCCGTGCGCAGGAGCGTCACCTCCGCGCTGCCAAGCCGTGCGACGTAGCGCTCCTCTGCCCAGGACGTTCCGGTCGCAGTCAGCTGCACCAGACCCAACTCGAAGACGGAGCTCTCACTCAGCGCGACGTCGGCGACACGAGGCTCTGCGGTTCCGACGGGAGTTCCTGCGTCTGGCAACTCGCGAACGGGTGACGGACAGGCTGAACAGCACAACACGACGGAGAGGCGGAGCGCACGACTGATCATGGCGACATTCTACGATTGGTCAGCTCAGGGAGACGAACAGAACTCCTCCATACGAGAACGGCTGGTGAAGTGACGGCAGTCGAGGCGACTGGCACGCGGCTTCTTCTGCTCCATCGGCGGCGCTGGCACCGGCGTCGGTGGAGCAGTGACGACGGCTCAAGGCGAAGTTATCGGAGCGCCGAAGAGTCAGCTCGCTTCAGCAGGAGCAGGGTGAAGACCGAGAAGGCGACGAGGAAGCCGAGGAACGAGAGGGCTCCCGCCGCCACGAGCAGGCCAGCGCCTTTTGCGACGGAACACAGCGCGTTCGACAGGCCCTCGAGCTCGGAGCCGCCGCTGCAGTGAGTCCACGACCACGAGCCAGACCACCTCGTGAGCGCCGCGAGCAGCCCACGCATGATGACGAACGCGACGAGGCTGCTCAGCCCGCCCGAGAGAAACAGGGACTGCCACGGGAAGCGCGAGCTGGTGGCACGTCGAACGTCGAGCGGGGTGTGACGCGTGCGTGGCGTGAAGTCGGCTGGAAGTGTCTGGAGCGCGAACTCGAGCTCTGCTGCGGCGACCGCGAGCTGCCAGTCGGCGTCGTCGGGGCTCTTCCAGTCGACGACGCGTCGCGAGCGCGCGCGGGCGGTCTCGAGGGTGATGGCGTCGATGGTTCTGCGTTCGATTCGTTCGAGCAGCTCGGCCGCTTCGATGACTTCGAAGCAGGTGCTGGTTCTGGCGATGACCGCCGTGAGTGGCGTTCGCGCCTGGCCTCGAACCGGAGCTCGTGCGGCGAGGTTCCACTCGTGTTCGAGGGCCGCGACGGCGTGGGCGAGGGCGGGGGTTGTCGCGGCGCTCCGGCGAAGGAACGCGACCGAGTTCGCTGCGCGGAGCGTGGCGTCGTGAGCCGTCGTCGCGACGAGCTGTGCGAAGGCAGGGGAAGTTCTCGCGGGCCACGCGCTGAACTCATTGGCCCGACGGAGAATTCGCGCGCACCCTCTGACCACCTCGTCATGCCCCTCGAAGCGAGGCTCGGTGCTCCGGCTGGACGACGAAGGGACGAACATGCCTTCTCCTGAAGGTGCTTCGTCCGAAGAGACGCGACGGGCGCACGCTCGTCTCACTCACTGGAACTGCTGGGTGCCCATCACGTCGCCTGACTCGCGGAGCGCGACGCCCGTCTCGAGCAGTTGCTGGCCGTCGTTGCCGGTGATGCGCAGGGTGAAGGGGCCGGGGCCGAAGCCGCTGGAGTCGACGAAGTAGTTGTAGCTCTCGCGCGGCACGTTGACGAAGGCGCCGCTCTTCTCGACCTC
>JAEUJR010000833.1 GCA_016793585.1 Archangium sp. | reverse complement strand
AGAGCTGCAGGGCATGATCCCCATCTGCATGCACTGCAAACGCATTCGCAGCCAGGAGCAGATCTGGGAGCGCGTCGAGACGTACATCGAGCAGCACTCGAGCGCGAAGTTCAGCCACGCGCTCTGTCAGGACTGCCTCGAGAAGCACTACCCCGACGCGGAGCCGGGCGAAGGGTGACCGCCCACCGTCAGGTGATGGTGGCGCGCAGCACCTTCGCGCGCGCCTGAACGTCAGGGTCCATCGAGGTCATCTCGAGGGTGCGCAGGCGCTGCTGCAGACTCTTGGGCGCCTTGTCGCGCTGGAGCCGCCCGTCACGCTGCAGCGCCTCGAGCTTGCCGAGCGCCTTGTCGACGATGCGGTCCTTCGGGTGGTCGAGCAACGAGTCGAGGAAGTACGTGTCTTCGGGCATCTCGGGGTACTCGGCGAAGAAGGCGACGACGCGCTCGACCCACGCCTTGCGGTCGGGAGCCTCGGTCACCTTCTGCATGGCCTCCTTCTGGGCCTTGCGTTTGCCCTCGGGGTCGAACGTCTCGGCGAGCCCCTTGGGCAGCTCTCCGCCCGAGAAGAGCGAGTCGGCGGCCTTCTTGTACTTCTCGTAGCTGGCCGAGCGCTCGATGCGCTGTTGCCCGGCGTCGTCCTGGCGGGAGCTGTACTTCGACTTGCCGCGCTGAGCGTCGAGCTCGCGCCACGTCTTCTTCCGCTTTCCGCTGATGCCCGACTCGTCGTCGCGGTCTTTCCCCGCCATGCGCTGGTGACTCCTGAAGGGGCGCGCGCTGTTTGGGGCGAAGGTGGGCCCGAGCGGCGCCTCGAGGCGCGTATGGTCGTTCAGGGCAGGGTTGACCGTCAAGTCAACGGGGCTTCTGCAGCCCCCACAACGCGCTCAGCAGCCTCAAGGTGAGGTCGCGCACGTCGGGGTGCTCCTCTTCGGGCAGCGGCTGTTCGTCGGCCTCTTCGGCCTCGACGAGCCCGTCGTCGACCCAGCGAACGAGGGCCTCGGGCAGGGTCTCGAGCGGCTCGGCAGGAACGTCAGCTTCCTCCACCGAGCCCAGGTGCAGGCCGCCCAGCTCGAGCATCGCGAACACCTCGAAGCAGAGCTCGCGCACGAAGGCGAAGCCGGCGTCAGAGAGCCCCGACGCGTCGATGACGCTCACCAGCGAGTCCTGCCGGTTGTCGAAGCCATGGCCAAGGCGCTCACGCTCGCGCGGCGCGTCGTCGAGGTAGCGCCACGCCGACTCGAGCCACTCACTGTCGGGGGCGCCTTCGAGCGGCGACGGGGCCGGCGCGCGCTGCTTCCTGGTGCGCTCGACCGTCATGCCCGCGCCGAGGTCGAACGGCTGCCCCGACGCGACGAGCTCGTACAGCCCCAGCAGGTTCGAGAAGAGCCGCTCGGCGTCGTCGGGAGACTCGAAGCGCGGCTCGTCTGCCCAGAGCGCCATGATGACGGGCTGGGGCGGCACCTCCTTCGCGACCGCGTCACGGAACGCCTGCACCACGTCGTCGACGTCTCCGAGCGCGCCCGACTTCGTCAGCAGCACATCGAGCTCGCTGCGGCCATCGAAGCGGCGCGGCAGCTCGTCGTCGTGGCCCTCACTGCGCGAGGCGCGGGCGTGCTTCGGGCCCCCCTTCTTCGGCGGGCGGCTCGGCTTCGACCGGTGCGGCGGCTTCGACTTCGAGGGAGGTCGCTTCATGAGAACAGCCACCCCTTCTTCCACGCCTTCACGGTGAGCAACGACACGAGCACGATGGCGGTGACCGAGACGAGCGACGCGAGCAGGCCCGTGCCCAGCCCGCCGCGCGCGTACTGCTCCCAGCCGAAGAGGCCGACCGCGCCCAGCGCCCAGGCCGAGAACGGGTTGATCTCCTTCTTCAGCGCGCGCCGCCAGTCGAAGCCACCCGAGCGCAGCGCGCCCTGCTTCGCCGGCGACAGGCGCGGCACCCACCGCGGCACCGTCTGACAGAACTCGTCGAAAGCGGCGCCGAACTTCGAGCGAAGGAAGTCCTCCTCGGCGCGAATGATGAAGAAGTACTCCCCGAAGAAGAACACCAGGGCGATGCCGTACACCCACGGGTCGTGCGCGATGCAGCAGAGACCAAGCACGATGCCCAGGTTGCCGACGTAGAGCGGGTTGCGCACGTAGGCGTACGGCCCCGTGGTGTTGAGCGTCGACGCCTGAATCGACAGGTTCTGCCCGCTCGTGCCTTCGGGCACCCAACCCAGCACGTAGAAGCGCAACGTCTGGCCCATCGTCGCGAGCAGCAGCCCCAGCACATCGAAGGCGAGGTCGACGGTCGCCCCACCGGGGCCGGGCACGCCGCGGCTCGTGTACAGGGCCCAGCCGCAAACGAGAATGACCGGCACCGGCGTGAGGCTGCGAAGCCGGAAGAGCGTTCGGCCGACGCTGAGCGTGGAAGTGGAGGACGTCACTGCGGCGGCGCCATCGCAGAGGCGCTTGCGTGATGCAACCTCCCGTCTTCACTCCGTTGACCTGAACGCCAGCAGGCCAGGCCATGTCGATGAATGGGGCGCTGCACCCTGGGAACCCATGGCCATGGTGTGGCTGGACACTCAGGGGACCGTGGCAGTACAGGCGCCCCAGATGCGGGAAGCGATGGGAGCGAGCCTCGTCGATCGGGCGAAGGCCGGCGACGTCTCGGCCTTCCGGGAGCTGTACGCCCAACATCAACGCCAGGTCAGCCGGCAGCTGGCGTTCCTGGTGCCGCGCTCCGACCTCGAAGACGTGCTGCAAGACGTCTTCATCGAGGTCTTCCGCAGCATCAGACGGTTCGAAGGCAAGAGCGCCTTCACCACCTGGCTGTACCGGGTGACGGTGCACGTGGCGATGAAGTCGCGCCGCAAACACACCCGCAGCCGCCTCGACGTCGTCGAAGACGTGCCCGAGCAGGTCGACGAGCGCCCGCGCCCCGAAGACGTCTCGCTCTCGGCCGAACGTCAGGGGCGCGTCGAGGCCCTGCTCGAGCAGCTCTCGCCCAAGAAGCGCGCCGTGCTGGTGATGCACGACCTGCAGGGCGTCGACGCGCAGACCATCGCGCAGGTGCTCGACACCAACATTCTCACCGTGCGCACCCGCCTCTTCTACGCCCGCCGAGAGCTCGAAGCGCTCGCTAAAGACGACCCGGCCCTCGCGGAGTTCTTCGATGGAGGTGACGCATGAGCACCCACCTCACCGACGAGCAGTTCGACCTGGTCGCCGGCGGCAAGACCGACGCCACGCTCGATGGCCACCTCGCTGGCTGCGCCGACTGCCGCCGCGCCGTGAAGCTCGCGAAGGGCCGCCAGGCGATGTTGAAGGGCCTCACGCCGTACACGCTCTCCGACATGGCGTTTCGCCGGGTCGAGGCGCGGTTGATGGAGCAGGTCGAAGAAGGCCTGCCGACGCCCTGGCCTGCGTGGCTCAAGTTCGCGCTGCCGCTCGGAGTCGCTGCCGCCGTCGCGCTCTTCGTCGTCGCGCCGTGGAAGACGCCGGTGACCGAGCAGCCGGTGCCCGTGGCGACCGTTCAGCGCCCCGCGCCGAAGCCGTTCGCGCCGATGACGGCGACGTTCGCGTCGGCCGATGCGAAGGTGCGCAGCGGTGACGCCGAGTGGAAGCCGCTCGCTGCTGGAGATGACGTGACGACTGGCACGGCGCTCTCGGCCTCGCGCGTGATGCTGGCGACGATGTCGGGCGCGCGGGTGGTGCTCGAAGCCGAAGGCTCGTTCGCGGTCGGTGGGCAGGCGATGGTGGTGCTGGGCGCCGGCTCCGTCGGTGCACTGGGTGACGTCGAGGTGTTGGCGGGCTCGCGGCGGGTGATGGCCGTCGACGCCGCCTTCCGCGTCGAGCGCACCGCCGCCGAGGTCGTGCTCGACGTCGCCTCGGGTGAGGTGACGCTGTTCGACGAGAGCTCTTCGCAGCGCCGCGTGGTGAAGTCGCCCGCGCGCGTTCGCTGGGCCGATGGCACCGCGCTCGACCAGGGCGTGACCGAGCCCGTCTCGTCATGGAAGCCGCCTGCCGCGCCGAAGGCTCCCGCGACGAAGCTCGACCTGGGCGCGCTGCCCGAAGGCTCGCTCGTCTCGGTCGACGACCTGCCGTACGGCACCACGCCGTTCTCGTTCATGCTCGAGGCCGGCAAACACAAGGTGCAGGTGACGCCGCCCGGCAAGCCGATGCAGGAGCGCTTCGTCGACCTCGTCGGCGGCCAGCCCTTCCTCTTCGCGATGGCGCCCGAGGTCGTCGAGCGTGAAGTCGAAGCCCCCGAACCCGACGCGCGCGCGCTCGCCCGCGTGATGGAGGACCTGCGCCGTCAGACGCCCAAGCTGCGCGCCTGCTACGAGAAGTGGCTCAAGGCGAACCCGAGCGCCTCTGGTACCGTCGACCTCGTGCTGGTGGTGAACGCCAAGGGCGGCGTGAAACGCGCCGACGTGAAGGGCGACCCCATCTCCCGCGAGTCGGTCACCTGCCTCAAGACGACGGCGAAGTCGCTCGTGCTCTCGCCCCTCGGCAGCGAGCAGGAGCTCGAAGTGCCGCTCGTGTTGACGCCCGGCAAGCGCTGAACCCAGAGCCAACGAAGCGCGCGTGGACCTCGACGCTCCACGTCGCTTGAACGCGTCAGACCGTCGACTGCCAGCGCCAGAGTTCTGACGGCCAGGCGCGTCTTCCCGGCGTGATCGCGCGCGGCATGTCGGTTGCTGTCTGCGTTCGTCATGCAGTCGACTTCCGGGTTCGAACAGCTCCGCTCGCAGCCGCCGGCCGTTCGCGTGTCGTCGTGGCCCGTCTTCGTCGCCATCGGGGTGACGCTCGTGCTGGCCGTCGGCCTCGCCGTGAACTACCGCCGCTCACGCGCCGCCGCGGTGCAGGCCACGAAGGAGCGCCTGCTCGCCACCGAGTTCGAGCCGCGCCGGCAGACCGTCGAGCGCTTCTTCACCCTCACCTACCAGACGGTGCGAACCATCGGCCTGCTGCCCAGCGTGCGCAGCATCTCGACGGGCAACCGCAAGAGCGACGCTGAAGACGTCGTCGAGAGCAGGCGGTTCCCCATCGAGGGCGATCGCACCGTGCAGCAGCTCTTCAACAACCTCGCGGCCAACGTGAGCGTCTCGGAGGTCTACCTCGTGATGGAGGGCTTCGCGCCCGAGCAGGGCCAGGTGCCGTTTCGCATGTACGACACCGTGGTGGTCGCTCCCGAGGCGCGGCACGTCGAAGGCGCCGACACCGCGACGCACGACCCTGACGAACCCGAAGAGCTCGAGGAGGCCGAGTACTCGTACTACCCGCGACAGCTGGCGGCGTTGCGGGCGAAGGCGCCTTCGCTCTCGCGCATCTCGACGCTCGACGACCTGCCCGCGGTGGCGAGCCCCGTCATGCGCACCTGCGACAACGCGCAGTACACGAGCAGACGAGCGGGTGACGAACGAGACGCCCAGGGGCTGCTGTACTCGGCGCCGCTGTTCGACGAGCGGGGCACCTTCAACGGGCTCGTGTCGGCGGTGTTCCGCACCAACGTGCTCGAGGCGATGTTGCTCGGTGTGCCCAGGCTCGTCATCACCGACGACGACCGCGCCGAGGCGCAGCGGGGCCAGTGGACGATGCCCGAGCGGCCCTCGAACTTCGTGCTCGGCAACCCGAGCCGCGGCACCTGGGTGGGCGACCGCCGCGACGCCGACTTCATCTCGACCGCGAAGGCCTTCGTCGAGAGCGCCAACGGCGACGCTCTGCACCAGGTCACGCTGGCCGTGCGCGACGACAGCCCGTGGGTGCTCGTCTACCGCTTCGAGCCCGCCGCCATCGCTGCCGCAGAGCACGAGGAGCTCGTTCGGTTCCTCATTCAGCTCGGCGCGCTCGCGGTGCTGGCGCTGGCCATCATTCTCGGGCCCATCGGCATCTTCCTGAAACGGGCCCGCGTGCTCGAGGTCGAGGGCCGCATCGCCGAGATTGCGCAGGGCGAAGGCGACCTCACGCGCCGCCTCGACATTCAACGCACCGACGAGGTCGGCAAGCTGGGCCGGTCGTTCGACGCGCTGCTCGAGCGCATTCACGGGCTGGTGCTCGACATCAAGCAGTCGGCCCAGGGCGTCGAGGTCGGCGCCCAGGAGCTCGCGCGCGGCAACGGCAGCGTCTCGTTGCTGCTGCAGCAGCAGGCCTCGAACACCCAGGAGGTGAGCGCCACCATCACCGAGCTGACCCGCAGCGCGAAAGAGACCTCGGCCGAAGCGACGCTGCTGAGCGCGCGCGCCCTCGAGAGCTCGAAGCTGGCCGAAGAGAGCCGCCGGCTGGTCGACCGCTCGGCCGAGGCCATGCAGGGCGTGACCGAGTCGTCGAAGCACATCGCCGAGATCGTCTCGATGGTCGAAGAGATCGCCTTTCAGACGAACCTGCTCGCGCTGAACGCAGGGGTCGAAGCCGCGCGCGCGGGAGAACATGGCCGCAGCTTCGGCGTGGTGGCCGAAGAGGTGCGCTCACTCGCCTTCCGCACCCGCAAGGCCACGGTGCAGATTCGAACCCTCGTGGCCGAGAGCGAGGCGCGCGTGACCGAGCTGCAGGAAGTCATCGGCACCAGCGGCAAGACGCTCTCGACCATCGGAAGCTCGGTGCGCGAGATCTCGACCCGCATCACCGGGCTCGCCACGCACAGCGAACAGCAGGCCGTTCAAATCGCCACGCTGACCGAGGCCGTGGCGCGCATCGACGAGGCGATGCAGAGCAACGCAGCGACGGCAGAGCAGAGCTCGTCGGTGGCGGAGTCGCTCAAGCAGCAGAGCGACCACCTCGGCGCGCTCGTCTCGCAGTTCAAGGTGCGCGGCTAACGTCGCGGCGGCGTGGCGACGGCCCGAACCAGCACGTCACGCGGCGCGGGCTTCTCGATGAGCTCGTGCACCACGCCCCGCTGCAGCGCCTTCGACGCGTCTTCCGGCATCGCGCCCGAGTGCAGCACGCGCTTCACCATCGGCCAGCGGGTGGCGACCTCTTCGAGCAGCGACAGCCCGTGGCGCCCCGGCATCGCGAAGTCGGACAACACGGCGTCGAACTCGCGCGTCTCGAGCAGCTTCACTGCCTCGGCGGCGTCGACGGCGTGCGTCACCTCGGCGACCTGCGCGAGCATGCGGGCGAGCCCTCGCGCCACCAGCGGCTCGTCGTCGACGACCAGCACGCGCGGCCTCGCGAGGAACGGCCGCGGGCTGGGGGCGCCCATCGTCCACGTGACGGCGAAGGTGGTGGGCGGCTCGTTCGGCAGCCACGAGCGGCTGCGCAGGCGGCCCGTCGCTTCACGACCTCCGGCGGCCGAGACCAGCTCTTCGAAGAAGCCCACCGTCTGCCAGGTCGCGGCCTCTTCGGCCTTCGCGGCCATGCCGTAGTCGACCCGCAGCACCGCCTCTTCGTCGTCGACCGCGTCGAGCGCCACCGCCTCGAAGTCGAACAGGCTCGAGAGGAAGTTCTGGAACCGCATCACCGACTCGCGCGGGTCGTCGGCCGTCTTCAGCATCGGCAGGTACGCGAGAATCGCCTGCACCTGCTGGCGGCCCCACAGACGAATGGAGTCGTTCTCGCCGCGCACCACGTGCTCGAGAATCGCGAGGCCCAGGCGCTCGAACTGCTGCATCGGGTACCACGCGTCGACGTCGACCTGCGCGGCCACCAACGCCACGTCAGAAGGCGTCAACACCGAGCGCCACGTCGGCAACTGCCGGCGCAACATGCGAACGTAGTCGACGTACAACACCCCGCGAACGTGACGGCCGGCGAGCACCACTGGTCGGGAGCCGTACCACGGAAACTCTGGCGCATTCACGGCGTTCACGGCCCCACACGGCCTCACACGCAATCGTTTCGAGGGCATGCCGTAGTGCGTTTCGTGCTCGTTACCCAGCTCCTCACCGGCTTCGGTCTCGCAGGCTCGGCAGGCCTCAACGCGTACGTTCCGCTGCTGGCCATCTCGCTGCTGGGGCGCTTCGGCGTCATCACCCTGCGCGGCCCCTTCGAGATCCTCACGCACCCGGTGGTGATTGGCGTCACCGTGCTGCTGCTGCTGGTCGAGCTGCTCGTCGACAAGATTCCGGCGGTCGACCACGTCAACGACGTCATTCACACCTTCATCCGCCCCGCGGCAGGAGCGCTCGTCTTCGCGGCCGGCAGCGGCGCGGTCAGTGACGTGCCGCCCGTCGCGCTGCTCGCCGCCGGCCTCGTCACCGCCTTCAGCGTGCACGCCACCAAGGCCGTCGCGAGGCCCGTGGTGCACACCGCCACCCTGGGCACCGGGGGGCCCGTCGTCTCGCTCGCCGAAGACGTCGCCGCCGTCATCGGCAGCCTGCTGGCCGTCTTCGCGCCGGTGCTGGCGCTGGCCTTCTTCACCCTGCTCGCCTGGTTCGCCTGGAAGGCCGTGACGAAGCTGCGCCAGTCGTTCCAGCGCCCGGCCGGAGTAGACAGCCTCGGGTGACGACGGCAGACGTGGTGGCGCTGGTGTCGGTGGGCCTGGTGACGCTGGCGGCGCTCTCTGTCATCGGCTTCACGCTGTGGCTGGGCATCTCGCCGATGCCGACGACGCGCCAGGTGCGCGAGGTGATGCTCGGCCTCGTTCCCGACGGCGACGGAGAGCTGCACGAGCTCGGCGCCGGCTGGGGTGGGCTCTCGCTGGCGTTGGCGCGGCAGGCTCCGAAGCGGCGCGTCGTCGCCTGGGAGCTGTCGTGGGTGCCCTTCATGGTGACGGCGCTCCGCGCGCGGGCGTCGGGCCTGCGCAACCTCGAGGTGCGGCGCGCCAACTTCTTCACGGGCGACCTCTCGAAGGCCGAGGTGCTCGTCTGTTATCTCTTCACCGGCGGCATGGCGGCGCTCGACGAGAAGCTGCGCCGCGAACGTGCGGGAGCGGCGCTCGTCATCGTCACCAACACCTTCCTGCTGCGCGGGTGGGCCGTCGAGACGCAGCGCACCGTCGACGACCTCTACCGCACGGTGGTTGCGCGCTACGTGGGCGTGCCGCGCTGACGTAACGTGCGGCGCCTGATGCGCCAGAGCGTGCTGCTGATGGTGCTGTTCGCGACAGGCTGCCCACCGGCGCCGACGTGTCCACTCGGGCGCAGCCGGTCGGTCGACACCGTGGCCTTCGCCGTCGAAGGCACGCTCGAGCGGTTGACCATGACGTTCCCCGCGCCGACCGACTGCGCGCTGCCCGAGGGCACCTTCGTCGCTTCAGGCACGTGGAAAGACGAAGGCGCCGCCCCCGTGCCGCTCACCTTCGAGAACCTCACCCACGACCAGCGTGAAGGTCTCGCCTCGGTGCAGGTGTCATTCACGCCGAAGGTGGCGGGCCTGGGCGAGCTCTCGGTCTTCGTCGACCCGCAGCTGGGCATCGCGCAGGTGCCGGTGTTCGTCGCGCGTGACGGCACGAAGCTGCCGTTCGTCGACGAGCGGCCCGGGTGCGCCGACGCGCAACGTTCGAGCTCGGGCTTCGTCATCTGCCCCGACCCGGCGCGCGACTCGGGCACGCTCGTGAAGGTCGACGGCGGCCTCGTGGTGCGGCTCGACGACTCGTTCGCGCAGGTGGTGGGCGACGTGCTGTGGGCCGAGCGCCCGGAAGACGGAGGCCATCGGCTCACCCGCTACGAGTTCGACGGCGGCCTCGTCGAGACGCACCAGGGCTGGCTGCGCGCGGCGGCGGGCGGGCAACGCTTCGCCGACGAACGGTTCACCTTCAGGCGAGGTGTGGCGATCCTGACCGGTGACGACGGTGGCCTGTTCGTCGTCGACCCTGCACCGAAGACGCCGGGCGACGCCGTCATGCTCGAGCCCGACCTCGCGTGGACGTGGGTGAGCGACCGTTGGTGCGCCTTCGACGGCGGCTGCCTGCCGGGCACTTTGGGCTCGAAGCTGGCGGGCATCGAACCCGACGCCTGGTGGGAATCGACGACCGCCGGCCAACTCCTCGTCTACCGCCGGCCCATCGCCGACGCGGGCTCGGTGGCGTCGGTGCCGTTGGCGGGGGCGCAGCGGCTCAGCGTGGCAGGCGCCTCGATTCAGGGCACCCGCCGGCCCACGTGGGACGCGCCCACCAAAGGCCAGTTCGTCTTCGACTGGCACGAGCGCCGCGTTCGCCTCACGCACTTCCCCGACTGGCAGCGCGGCCAGGAGAACGACGCGTTCGTCTCGTTCGTGCTCGACGGCGGCGTGGTGCGCTTCGTGCGACCGTGACGCTCACGGCGTGTAGTCGATGATGGCGCCGACGCCGTCTTGCAGCACGGGCACCACGTAGGTCTGCGTCGAGGGCCTCCACGCGAAGCCGCGCCCCACGCAGCGCATTCGGGGCACGGGCCACGCGAGCGAGCGCACGCCCGCGTCGGGCAGCAGCTCGGCCATCGAGCCGTCAGAGCGACAGACGACGAGCTTGAGCACGTTGGTGCTGGGCGGCGCGACGAACGACTCGATGCCACCGGGAATGGTGGCGACGGTCGACCAGCTGCCCTGCTCCGAGATGGCGCGCAGCTTCGTGTCTTCGTTCTGGTTCAGCACCAGCCAGCGCGCCCGCGCCCCGTCCCACGAAGCGCTCGACCACGAATCGACGACGGTCGACGTTCGCGGGCTGCCATCGACGGGCAAGGTGCCCGGCATCGGCCCGGTGCGGCCGGCGAGCGTTCGCATCGGCACGCCCGGCTGCGTGAGCGCGAACAGCTTCAGAAAGCCGTCTTCGTAGCGGAAGTTGAAGTACCGGTGTTTGGCGACGAGCAAGTCGACACCGTCGAAGCCGATGGGCTTGGGCGAGTAGCTGCCGGTGAAGTCGACGCTGAGGCCGCCCGCGTCTTCGGCCTGGGGCGCGTAGTAGGGCCGCGTGCCTCCACCGGCGACGTCGACCCACCGGTTCGCGCTGCGGTCGAGGCGTGAGAGGAAGAGCGGGCCTCGGTTCGTGTACACGTCGCCCGTCGCCGGGTGCACCTGCAGGAACACCTGATTGATGGTGCCGTTCTGGTTGTACGAGATGGGCTGCAGGTCGGCGCCGGCGTCGGTGGTGGGCACGCCTTCGGAGCCCGTACCGGCGATGGTGCGAATCACGCCGCCGATGGGGAACTCGCGAAAGCGGAACTGGGTGCCGTCGTAGAAGACGACGACGTCGCTGCCTGCGTCGCTCCACAGCTTCACGTCGAACGGCGAGCCGATGCGCGCCTCAGTCGCCGGCGAGCCATCGCCCGCCGTCATCGCAGTGCCCATCAAGGTGAAGACGCGGTTCGCCTGGTCGAGGGTGCGCAGCCGGCCTCGGTCGAAGAAGTAGAGCTGGCCGGTGCGCGTCGCCCACACGTCAGAGACGTCGAGGTCGCACGAGAGCGCGCTCGTTCCATCGGCGCAGGTCCCGTTTCGGCCGGTGCCCACGAGCGTGGTGAAGGTGTGCAGCGTGGTGTCGAAGCGGTCGATGGTGTTCGAGCGCCGGTTGAACCGGTACAGCGCGCCATCGGCGCCGGTGGTGAAACCCAGGTACTCGTCGAAGTTCTCGGTGAGGCGCGGCCCCATCGGCTGGCCCGTCGTCGGGTCGATGATGGCCCACGCCGTCTCGCTGCTCGGCGATGGACAGGCGGCGTTGTCGTGCACGACGCCGAGCACGTAGCGCGTCACCACCGACGACACGGGGTCGAAGGTCGCGCCCAGGTGGCTCGCGCTGCACGCCGACAGGTTCTGGGTCGTCGAGACCCCGTCACCCACGCCCGAGAAGCGCACGGTGCGCACCTCTCCTGCGCCGCCAGCGCCCGCGGGGTCGAAGACCCGCAACGTGTACTGGGGGAGCGGCTGGGTGGTGCCCGAGGTCTGGAAGAAGATGCGGCCGTCGGGCGTCGCGAACAGCAGCAGCGTGTCGGAGTTCGGCGACGGCGTGAGGAGCCGCAGCGCGCGTGGCGCGACGACGTCGCTGGTGGAGTCGGTGCCACCGCCGACGAGCGTGGTGAGCGTCATCGTCGTGGGGTCGTACCGGCGAATGAGGCCCGCGTCGTAGAGCAGCACCCGCCCCTGCGCGTCGGGGAAGAGCCGCATGGGTTGAGCGAGCGTGGCCGTGCCGAGCGCGCCGTCGAGCGCGACGCCGGTTCGGCGAATCAACAACCGCTGCACGCCGTCGCCCGGCCGCACCTCGAGCAGCCCGCGGGTGACGTCGTTGAAGTAGACGACGCCGCGCTCGGTGACGATGAAGGTCTGCGGGAACGTGAACGACGAGCGCTGGTTCTGCGTGGTGAAGACGGCCACCTCG
>JAEUJR010000821.1 GCA_016793585.1 Archangium sp. | reverse complement strand
ACCGCCGCGACCTGATCGAGCAGCGTGAACGACCGCTTCTGCAGCGTGGCCTTGCCCGTGTCGAAGTACACCTTGTCTTTGATGACGAGCTTCTCTCGCGTGATGACGACGAGCTGCTTCACCTTCTCGGGGCAGCCCTGGTTCGTCGCCGGGCCCGCCTCGTTGATGCAGTTGTCGACGCGGTCGTTCACGCCGTCCTTGTCGGTGTCGGGGCAGCCAGCGTTGTCTTTCGGTCCCGCCTGGTCGACGCAGCGGTCGTCGTTGTCGAGCACGCCGTCTTTGTCCTTGTCGCCCCACGGGCAACCGGCGTTCTCCTTCGGGCCAGCGGTGTCGACGCACTTGTCGTCGTTGTCGAGCACGCCGTCTTTGTCCTTGTCGCCCCACGGACAGCCGCCGTTCTCCTTCGGGCCTGCGACGTCGACGCACTTGTCCGTCTTGTCGTTGGTGCCGTCCTTGTCCTTGTCTTCGATCGGGCAGCCGTTCGTCTCTTTCGGGCCGGCCTGATCAGGGCACTTGTCGGCGTCACCGGAGATGCCGTCGTCGTCGTAGTCGGCTTCGGCAGGGACCGTGTCGGGGGCGCCGATGCTGACCGAGAGACCCGCCATGAGCATCTGGTGGGGCCCGAGCATGCGGAAGGTGACGACAGGGCCGAGGTGCAGCGCCTCGACGAGCGAGAACTCGTAGCCGGTGCCGATGTCGAAGCCGGGCCCGAGCTCGTTGGCGACCTTCGCGAAGCCGTACGCGAAGTGCGCGTCGAAGTACCACGAGCCCCACAGGTTGCCGCGGTGGGTAGTGCCGGGGTTGAAGAGGTAGCCCTTCTCGTCGTTGAAGAGCCGCAGGCGAAGGCCGATGCCCGCGCCGAACGCCGCGCCCTGGTCGAGGTAGCCGACGAAGTTGTTGAAGGTCGACAGACCGAACGCTTCGATCTGCGGCGCGACGGGCCCGAGCACGCCCTTGAGGAGCGTCGTGTCGACCTTGATGGCTGCGCCCGTGAGGGGGACCGCGTGATCGAGGCCCGTGCCACCGCCCATGTCGAGGTGGATGTTGACGGGCGACTGTTCGGCGAAGGCCGAGAACGAAGCGAGCAGGGCCGTCAGGACGACGAGCCGGAAGTGCATGTGCATCGAAGAAACCCCTCGAAGAAAGCGGCCAACCGAGGGGCGCGGACTTACGGCTTTCCCAGCGCGTGTCTACTGCTTTTTGGCTCGGCGCCGCGCTGCCTGCGTCAAGAGCGCCACCAGCGCAAGCACCGAACTGCCGTCGACGGAGCCACAGCCGCAGCCCTTCGCGACGGGGTAGGTGGCGGGCGGTGCCTGAAGAACGAAAGGCATGGGCGTCGGCTCGGTGCCGCCGTCGGTGAGGCCTGCGTCTGCGCCGGCGCCTGCATCGAAGGCGCTCGGCCCTGCGTCAGGTCGCCCCGCGTCGACGGGCGGCATGATCACGCCCGAGTCAGGTGTGCCGCCATCGCCGAGACACTCCGAGACGTTCAGCGCGCGCGTGGTGGTGCAGCTCGTGGGCGTCGCACAGGAGGGATCAGGCAACGCCGGAGGCCGCGACACGCCAGCGCCGATGTCAGAGAGCCGCGGGTACGCGGGACGAATGCCGCGCCAGTGATTGGCGGTGGGCGCGAACTCCATCCACCCCCAGACGCGCTCCTGGTACGGCGCCGAACCCGAAGGGCACGAGCCGGGCCGGCACACGCCACGCGTCGTCGAGAAGCTGGGGTTGTTCGGGTTGTTCGTCGTCGACAGCCCGTTGTACGCCCACGTCGCCGTGTACCAGTGCTCGACGATGCGCGGCTGGTTGTCGCCCACGCAGTTCGTCACGCGCCACTTGTCGGTGAGAATCTGCATGCCCGTCTGCAGGTTGTAGAGCGCGTCGGAGGCCACGCGGCTGCGGTCGTATGCCGGCGTCGGGTCGAATGAGCGCATGCCGCTGGTGACCTGGCCAACGCCGTACCCGCAGTCGAACGAGATGATGGTCTGTGACGGTTTGCCGCGCTGATCAGCCGGCGTGGTCGGCGGGCAGAACTGGTTCCAGCTGCTCTCCTGCATCGAGATGGCCTTGATCAGCTCGCAGGGAAACTTCGCGACCTGACTCATGGGCGGCGTCGGGTTGTTGCAGCCCGTGCCGAGGTTGCTGACGGTCGGCGCGTTCGTGCCCCACGCCGCAGGTCCCTTCGAGACCGTGTCGAAGATCACCTGCCACTGGGCGAGCGTGGGGTTCGTCGCCGGCACCGCCTCGACCGCGCAGCTGCCCGTGTTGCCCGAGCTCGACAGCGTGTACGAGGGACAGAACTGCGCCGACGCTTCGAGCGCGAACAGCGTCGCCGCCGCCGAGAGCACGCGCTTCATCGGTTCACCCCCGCGACGTCGACGATGCCGCTCGGGAAGGCGACAGGAACGGCGGCGCCATCGCGCAGCCGCGTGACGAAGACCTGCGGCGCCAGTCCCGGCACCTCGTGACGGCTGAAGGCGAGCCCCTCGGTGACGAAGCGCAGCCGCTCGAAGCCCGGCCCATGTGACGCGAGCGCCTGCCCGTCGCGACCCACCCACGTGAGGCCGCGGCCTGCTCCGGTCGACCACGCGAGGCCCGATGGCAGCACGGTGGGCAGCAGCGCGACCTGATCACCCTCTGCGAGGCGGGTTCGCTTGCCCGAGGCGAGGTCGAGCTGCTCGATGAACCAGCGCTCGACCCCGGGTTCGGCGATGGTGAAGAGCACCCGCTGGTGTTCGGCGTCGACGACGAAGTCGTGCGCCATCGCAGGCATCGACGGAATGAGCGTGCGCACGTCCAGCGTGTCGACCTGCACCGCCTCGAGCTTCGCGCCGTGCGGGCCCGCGACGTAGATGATCAGCTCGCGGCCGATCGCTCCAGCCAGGTGAGTCCAATAGCCCTTCGTCTCGTAGACGGTGCGGAGCCGGCCGCTCTGCAGCTCGACTTCCGAAACAGTCAGCGCGTCGACGCGATAACTGCCGTCGTTCGTCTCGGGGCCCGGCGCGCCGCGCTCCACGAACAGCCGCGAGCCCAGCAGCGTGGGGTTCGAGGCCCGCACGACGTCGGTGGCGAGCACCCGCTCGGGCTGGCCCGGCGCGACGATGGACAGCGTGGCGACGAAGGAGGGATCTCGCGCGAGCCCGGTCACACGAACGAGGGCGACGCGCCTGCTGCCCGGCAACACGACGCCGCGAAACGTCTCGTCGGCCTGTACCTCGAGCTGTGCGAAGGGCTCGGCGAGGGCAGGCGAGGCGAGCGGCTGCCAGCGAAGCTGCAGTGTCGACGACGACACGTCTTTCGAGAGCACCGCGACCTCGAGCGGAGCCGCCGCGACCAGCGCACTGAGAACGAGCGAGACCATTGCGGTGGCCACCTAGCGCGAAGCCACGCCCGTCGTCACCCGACGGTGGGTTCGTGTCACGGCGGGGTGCTAGGGTCCGCTTCCATGGCCACTCCTCCTCCGTCTGCCAAGAAGCCCGAGAAGACGCCCGAAGCCATCGTCGAGAAGCTGCTCGACGATCCCAACACGCCGAAGATCGCCGAGAAGCTCGAGATGAAGCTCGAGGACTACGTCGCTCTCGTCGTTCACTACGTGATGAACCCGAACGAGCAGCCGATGCTCAACATCGTGAAGGACGAAGATCTCGCCAAGCAGGGGCTCAAGCCAATCTCCAGTGACGAGATCAACGCCTACATGGAGCAGTCGCTCGCCGTCGCCGAAGCCGCCGTCGGGTCGGGGTTCTCCGAGGCGAAAAAGGCTCCAGTTTCAATGGGTTCTCTGCCGCAGGTGCAGGTCGACGCGTCGAAGACCAGCCCCGAGCTCAAGGCC
The DNA here is from genome assembly GCA_016793585.1 of Archangium sp. The sequence continues at coordinate 16,337 of JAEUJR010000821.1, read as the reverse complement.
GAGCTCGAGAAGGCGATGCGCCGCGGCCGGGGCGGCAAGAGCTGATCGCAACTTCAAAGGCCTTTCTCCGAGAATGAGAATGTCAGCCCGTTTTTCAGAACGGCACGAAACCCAACAACCGCAGTCCACGAGGCACTCATGGCTTTCTTGAAGAAGTTGGTTGGCGGCATCGGCAAGGCGCTCGGCAAGGTCACGAGCTTCGTCAAGAAGGTGTGGAACAACCCGCTCTTCAAGCTGGCCCTCAACGTGGGGATGATGTTCATCCCCGGCGGCGCCATCGTGAAGGGCCTGGGCATGCTGGGCAAGCTGGGCTCGCTCGGGCAAACCCTCACCTCGTTCGCCGGCTTCGCCCAGAAGTTCATGGGCCCGTTGCAGAGCATGATGCAGAGCGGCCCGCTCAAGATGCTGTCGGGCTTCCTCGGCCAGGCTGGCAACTCGGGCAACCTGCTCTCGATGGCGACCGACCTCTTCAATGCGCGCCAGACGCAGCAGACGCAGAACCAGCCTCCGGGCCTCGGCGACGCGTACCAGATGGGCCTCGCCAACATTCAGCAGATGTTCGCGTTCTCGCAGGCGAACCAGCTGCGCAGCTTCTTCGGCTGACCTTCACAGCAGCACTGCCAAACGGGGCGGGCACCGGGCCGACTTCCGAGACGAGCGGAGGCCGGCCCGACGTGTTTCGTGCTTCAGGGCGCCGTCAGCCGCCGCCCGTCTTTCGTGCGCCGCACCGTCGGGTCGTCGGCGAGGCCCTTCGTGCGATCCCACAGCTGGCAGGTGACGGGCTGGTGCGCCTGGTCGAGCCCTTCGCAGTAGTTCGTGAAGAGACACCGCCGCACCTCGTCGCCGCGCCCCTGGCGCACCTTCTCGAACCAGTCGGGGTCGGCGAGCGACTGCCGCGCTGACGCGACGACGTCGGCCGCGCCCTCGGCCAGCACCGCCTCGGCTTGCTGGAAGCTGGCGATGCCTCCGCACGCGACGATTGGCGTCGAGAGCCCCGCCTCGACGAGGGCGCGCTTCACGTGGGCGACGGCGCCCAGGTTTCGCCCGAAGGGCCCAGGCGCGGCGATGTTCGTCGTCGGCATGCACTCGTGGCCCGACGGGCCCGTGTACGGGTACGCCGAGTGGCCGACACGCGGCTGCTTCGCGTCTTCGAACTTGCCGCCCCGTGAGAGCGAGACGAAGTCCATACCCGCCCGCGCGAACTCGACGGCGAAGAACGCAGCGTCGTCGACGTTCGAGCCGCCCTCGATGATCTCGTCGGCCAGAAATCGGCAACCGACCGCGATCGAGGGGGCGGTCGCGGCGCGCACGGCTCGAAAGACCTCGAGCGGTAGCCGGGCGCGCTGGGGCCGTTCGCCGCCGTACCCGTCGGTGCGCGTGTTCCTCGCCGAGAGAAAGCTGGCCATCGTGTACGCGTGCGCGAAGTGCAGCTCGACGCCGTCGAAGCCCGCGGCGACGCACCTTCGCGCCGCGTCGGCGAACAACCCGGGCAGCACGCGCGGCAACGACTCGATGTGGGGCAGGTGGGTGTCGGTGACGCGCTCCCGCAGCCCGAACCGCAGCGCTTCGGCCTCTCGTTCGTCGAGCACCGCGAGCACCGCCTCGTCGGGCAGCGAGAGCAGGTGCGCCCGCACGTCGGCGTCGGGCATCGCCTCGAACGAGGCTCCCAGCGCCGAACGCAGCCGGGGCGTCAGGGTGAGGAACCGCCCGAGAAACGCCTCACGCGTCGGCCTTCGTTTGATGTTCAGAAAATCGATGAGCTGCACGAACAGCTTCGTCTCGCCGCCGCTCGCCTGCTTCACCGCGTGCGTCAGCTTCGTCAGCCCCTCGACGAACCGATCGTGCCCCGCGCGGAGCAGCGGCCCCGAGGGCACGTCACGAATGCCGGTCGCCTCGATGACGATGACGCCGGGGCGGCCCTTCGCGAAGCGCGAGTACCAGTCGATGACGTCGTCGGTGACGAAGCCGTCGTCGGTCGCGCGCCAGGGCACCATCGCTGGAACCCACGTTCGGGTGTTGGCCTTCACCGGGCCGAGCTGAACCGAAGAGAACCAGCGGCTGTGCAACGCCTCGTCGGCGGTGGGCCAGCGTTCGATGGGCAACAGCTTCGCGCGTCGGCGGTCACTCATTGGGCGCGGCAGTGTCGCTGATGCCCCACCTCGCGTCACCACGACGTGGGTGGCGTCGCGGTTGAAGACGTGCGTAAAAGCGCGCTCTCCACTCCGGCGGCGGCCACCCGGACAACTCGAGACGGATTCCTCCATGAGACTTCAGCTCTTCACCCCGACCTCTTCGGCGCAGAACCGCTTCGTGTTCGTCGCCCTCGTCGCCTCGATGGCGTTCTTCACCGCCTGCGGCAGTGGCACGGTCTGCGGCAACGCGCGGCTCGAGACGGGCGAGGCCTGTGACGACGGCAACAAGGTCGACGGCGATGGCTGTGAGAGCACCTGCCAGCTCACCATGAACATGGGCGGCGGCGCGGCGGGCGGCGGCACCACTGCTGGCGGCACGGGCGGCGGGAGCCTCGTGGGCGGTGGCGCGGCGGGCGGCAACACTGCTGGTGGTGCGACGGCGGGTGGCGTGGCGGGCGGCACGACGGCCGGCGGTACGGCTGGCGGCACGGTCATGAGCGTCTGTGGTGACGGCCAGCGCACCGGCGGCGAGCTCTGCGACGACGGCAACATGGTCGACACCGATGGCTGCACGACGGGCTGCGTGTTCTCGGCCGCCAGCGCGTACTGTGGCGACGGCACCCGCAACGGCACCGAGGCGTGTGATGACGGCAACCTCGGCTCGGGCGACGGCTGTGAGATCGACTGCACCGCGACGGTCGCCTCGACGCCTGCGAACGTGTGCGGCGACGGCGTGCGCCGTGGCGCCGAGCTGTGTGACGACGGCAACGTGACGCCCGCCGATGGCTGCGAGGCCGACTGCACGCCCACCCAGGTGCTGACGGTGACGTGCCCGGCCGCCTCGCTCCCTGCGCCGACCAACTCGTGCGACATCGCGCCGGGCTCGACCACGAAGCTCATCGTCGGCACCGTGCTGCAGCCCGGCCGCGTGCTGCGCGGCGGTCAGGTCGTCGTCGACCCGATGGGCATGATCACCTGCGTCGGCTGCAACTGTCTTGCGGCCGCGGGCGCGAACCCCACGGGCATTCTCTGCGGTGACAACCTCGTCTCGCCCGGTCTCATCAACAGCCACGATCACCTGACGTTCCCCGCAGCGCCGTACGTCGCGCCCGGTGTCGGCGCGAACGGCCTGCTCGCCGACGGCGGCGTGCCCGAGCGCTACGAGCACCGCAGCGACTGGCGTGGCGGGGTCGATGGCCACAACGCCGTCTCGAACGGCGGCGGCGGCAACAGCAACCAGACCCGGTGGAACGAGCTGCGCCAGCTGCTCGCGGGCACGACCTCGATCTCGGGCTCTGGCGGCGCGTTCGGCTTCTTGCGCAACCTCGACGCGCCTGACACCTCGGCGACCAGCGACAGCCAGCTCGGCCTCGGCGCGAACACCTCGGGCGGCAACTACGACACGTTCCCGCTGGGCAGCAACACCGCGGAGCAGCTCGTCGGCAGCTGCGCGTACAGCTCGAAGCCCAACCCGACGACCGACATTCCGGCGAACGCCGTCTACCTGCCGCACATCTCCGAGGGCATCGAGCTGGCTGCGCGCAACGAGTTCCTCTGCCTCTCGGGCCTCGCGAGCGGCGCCGTCGACGTGCTCAGCCCCCGCACCGCCATCATTCACGGCATCGGCGTGCGGCCGGCCGAGGTTCGCGCCACCGCCATCAAGGGCTCGAGCCTGGTGTGGTCGCCGCGCAGCAACGTGGTGCTCTACGGAGAGACCGCGCAGACGCCGCTGTACCACCGCATGGGCGTGAACGTGGCGCTGGGCACCGACTGGGTGCGCTCGGGCTCGATGACGCTGCTGCGTGAGCTCTCGTGTGCGAACTACCTGAGCCAGAGCTTCTACGGCCAGTACTTCAGCCCGCTCTCGCTGTGGCGCATGGTGACGGTGAACGCCGCCCAGGCGCAGGTCGTCTCGTCGCGCATCGGCACGCTGCAGAGCGGCCGCGTCGCCGACATCTCGATCTACAAGCGCAAGAACCCCGACGCGTTCCGCTCGGTCATCACCGCGAACCCCGAAGAGCTCGTGCTCACGTTGCGCGGGGGCGTGGCGCTGACCGGTGACGCGAACGTCGCCGGCGCGCTGGCCACGGGCTGTGAGGCCCTCGACGTCTGCGGCGTGATGAAGTCGGTGTGTCTGTCGGCCGAAGGCATCACGCTGGCCGCGCTCACCACCGCGAACGCCGCGACGTACCCGCTCTTCTTCTGCAACACGACGCCGCGCGACGAGCCCACCTGCACGCCGATGCGTGGCGCGCCCTGGCTCTTCACCGGCAACCCGTACACCGGCACGAGCACGATGACCGACTCCGACGGAGACGGCATTGCGAACGCGATGGACAACTGCCCGGCCGTCTTCAACCCGCGCCGCCCGATGGATGGCGCGAACCAGGGAGACACCGACGGCGACGGCGTGGGCGACATCTGCGACGTGTGCCCGCTCGACCCCGGCATGACGACGTGCAGCGTGCCTTCGGCCACCGACGTCGACGGAGACGGCGTCGCGAACGGCACCGACAAGTGCCCGGCCGACCCCGACCCGATGCAGCTCGACACCGACGGCGACCTCAAGGGCGACGCGTGCGACCCGTGCCCGACGCAGGCGAACCCCGGCTCGAACCTGTGCCCGCCGCCGCCCGGTGTGCCGGCCACCATCTATCAGGTCAAGGCCGTCAACTCGCCGCTGCTCACCCAGCGCGTGCAGATCACCAACGCGCTGGTGACCGCCAGCAACTCGCTCGGCTTCTTCGCCCAGGTTCACGAGAACGACATGGGCTACATGGGCCGCGATTTCTCGGGTGTCTTCGTCTACTACCCGGGCGCGGCCGATCGCACCGACGTGCTGCCCGGCGATCGCGTGACGATTCCGTCGGCGGTGGCCGCCGACTTCCGCGGCCAGACGCAGCTCAACTCGATTCAGGCGGGCAGCATCATGGTGACGTCGCGCAACAACCCGTTGCCCGCGCCCACGCTGGTGATGGCCGGTGAGGTGAACGCCACCACGGCGACCCGCGCGCGCGCCCTCGAAGGCGTCTACGTCGCCCTGGCTGGTGCCGCGGTCGTCGCCGACATCGCGCCGGCGGTCGGCATGGGTGACGTCGCTCCGACGAACGAGTTCACGGTCTCGGAGATGATGGGCGGCCCGCAGCTGCGCGTGAACGACTACTTCTACCTGTTCACGCCGTTCCCCACGGTGGGCGAGACGCTCGCGCAGGTGCGGGGCGTGCTCCAGTTCCGCAACGACAACTACAAGCTCGAGCCGCGCACGCCGTTCGACACGGTTCGCCCGGTCTCGCTCTCTGCCGCGGGGCCGTCGGGCCAGTTCCTGCGCTACGGGCAGGTCGCCGCGCAGACGTTCCCCGCGCCCTTCAAGGTTCGGCTCTCGTCGCCGGCGCTCGCCGACTCGCTCGTCAGCGTCACCGCGCTGGAGTCGTTCGCGGTCACCATCGCCGACGGTGGCGGTCTGTTCTTCCGCACCGGCGATCTCGAGCTGCCGGTGCTCTTCTCGGTCTACACCCCTGACGCGAGCGTGCCGGGCGATGCTGGCACGCCCCCCACGCCCGACGGCGGCTTCGACCCGGACGCGGGCTTCGACCCCGACGCGGGCTTCGACCCTGACGCGGGCTTCGACCCTGACGCTGGCTTCGACCCCGACGCTGGCGTGATCGACGCGGGCCCCGGCGGAGTTCCCTTCTTCCCGATTGGCAACGTGAACCTGCAGGTGACGTTCGGGTCGACCACCCTCGACGCGGGCCTGCGGCTCATCAGCGTGGCCGATGTGCCGACGCGCGTGTCGCTCTCGCCCTCGATGGCGTCGGTCGTCGCCGGCAGCTCGACGCAGCTGACGGTCTCGCTCGATCTGCCCGCGCCGGTGGGTGGTACGGCCATTCAGCTCGCCGCGTCGGGCATGATCGGCACGGTGCCCATGTCGGTCACCATTCCCGAAGGCCAGATGAGCGCCACCATCACCTTCGCCTCGATGGCCGGCGCGATGGGCCAGTCGACGGTGACGGCGACCCTGGGCACCACCGTGTCGCAGGCGACGTCGACCGTGACGGTGCTCGGTTCGGCCACGGTCAACCACGTGGTCATCAGCGAGCTGCAGGTGGGCGTCACGGGCAGCGCGGCCGACGAGTTCGTCGAGCTGTACAACCCCACGGCGTCGCCGGTGAACATCGGCGGCTGGGTGCTGCAGTACCGCTCGGCGACCGGCACCGCGTACCAGAACACCGCCACCATCCCCATGGGCACCATGCTCGGGGCGCGCCGGTACTTCCTCATCACCTCGGTGCGCAACGCCAGCGCCGCGACCGGCTTCACCGGCTCGGTGGCCTCCGACCTCGCGACGACGGGTGCGCTTGGCCTCAGTGGTACGGCGGGCCACGTGCGCATCGGGCCTTCGCTCACGACCTCGATCACCGACATGAACGCCGTCGACACCCTGGGCTACGGCAGCACGGCCGCTGGCCCCGAAGGCATGGCGGCTTCGGTGCCGTCGGGTGGGCCGCTCGCGTCGCTCGAGCGCAAGGCCAACTCGATGTCGACCGCCGCGTCGATGAGCACGGGCGGAGCCGACGAGTTCCTCGGGAACGGGCAGGACACGAACAACAACGCGGCCGACTTCGTGCTGCGCACCACGCGTGACCCGCAGAACTCGATGAGCCCGCAGGAGCCCTGACGCCGGCCAGTCGTCCGACGCGACGACGGAGTGACTTGAGCCCGCCCAGGGCTACACTCCGTCGCGCGTGCCGTCTGGTGAACCGACCCCCGTCGAAGGAGCGCCACTCGCGCCCGGCTCGCTCGTCGGCTCGTACGAGATCATGGAGCTGATCGGCGCCGGGGGCATGGGCGAGGTCTATCGCGCGCGCCACAAGGCCATCGGTCGCCTCGCCGCGGTGAAGGTGCTCAAGGCCGAGCGCGCCCACGACGCCTCGGCCCTCGATCTCTTTCTCAAAGAAGCGACGACGCTCGGCGCGCTGAGCCACCGAAACCTCGTCGAGGTGCTCGACTTCGGCCACCTGCCGAACGGGCAGCCGTACCTGACGATGGCCTTCGTCGACGGCAAGACGCTGCACGACGTCATCACCGACGCCATCGAGTCGACGGGCTCGGCGCTCACCGTGGTGAACGCGCTCACGGTGACCGAGCAGGTGCTCAACGCCCTGGGCGAGGCGCACAAGAAGGGCATCGTTCACCGCGACCTCAAGCCCTCGAACATCATGCTGCTCAAGGAGCACAGCGGCGAGACGCTGGTGAAGGTGCTCGACTTCGGGCTGGCGCGGCCGGTGGAGGGGGCGCTGCTGCCATGGGCCGGGCTCTCGTCGACGAAGCAGTCGTCGGCGGCGGGAACGCCAGCGTACGTCTCACCCGAGCAGGTTCGGAACGAGGAGCTCGACGGGCGGGCCGATCTCTACTCGCTGGGGTGCACGCTCTACGAGATGCTCACCGGCCGGGCGCCGTTCGTGTCGGAGTCTCCGCTCGAGCTGGTGAAGCAGCAGCTCGACGCGTCACCGCCGCCGCTGGCCGACTTCGTTCGCAACGTGCCCGAGGAGATCGAACGGCTGGTGCTCTGGTTCCTGCAGAAGCACCGCGAAGACCGGCCGGAGTCCGCCGACGTCGCGCGCCTCGAGGTGCGGCGGCTGCTGACGAAGCTCTCTCGCGAGTCGACGGTGGTGCGGGGCTCGACGTTGCCGCCGATGCGTGCGTTGTCTCGTGACGACGTTCAGCGGCTCACGCCCACGAACCTGCCGCCCGCAGACACCGCGCCCGAGCAGCTGGTGGCGCCCCCTCGCGCCCGGTGGCCGTACGCGGTGCTGGGCGCGCTCGTTGTGGCGGTGCTGGGCGTCGCCGGGTGGGTGCTGACGCGGCCTGTTCCGGTCGTGACGACCTCCGTCGCGGCGGTGGAGCCCCTCGCTCCGCCTGCGCCCGTCGCCGAGGTGAAGCCTGCTCCAATGCCCGAGCCCGAGCCTCGGGCCAGGGTGGAGCCGCCGAAGGCCGTCGAAGAAGACGAGCTCAGCGCTCCGAAGGCCGTCGTGAAGGCGCCGCGCGCACCTGCGCCGCCGACGTGTACGTGGAGCGATGACTTCAAGGCGCTCGCCCGTAAAGACCATCAGGCCCTGCAGCGGGCGGCGGCCCAGAATGGCACCTCCCAGAGCGTGCTCGATGCCTTGGAGGATGAGTTCGGTGGTGCCATGGTGAAGCGCGATTGCCGGGGCGCGTTGCGCGTGCTCGACAAGCTGCGCCGCCATGTCCCTCCGCGTTGAGCTCTTCGCCGTTCTCGTGACGTTCCCGCTGCTGGCGTTCGCCGAGGCGCGCTCGTTGACGGTGGTGCCACACCCGCTCGAGTTCGACCCCCGGCCCGAGCTCGTCTCGTCGACCGACAAGCTGAAGAGCGCCTGGGTCGAGGCGGTGCGCGAAGCCGGAGACGTGGTGACGCCGAGCCGCAAAGAGCTCGACGCCGCGCTGGCCGAAGTCGGCCGCAGAGACTGCCGCACCGCGAACGACTGCCTGGCCGCGCTCGCCGTGAAGGGAGCTGGCCTGTACGCCATTCACGCGATGCTCGAGCTGAGCGAGGCGCAGGTCTTCACGGTGACGGCTCGCGTGGTGCGCGACGACGGCAGGCTGATGGCGAGCTTCTCGGCGCAGCAGCCGCGGGGTGACAAGAAGAAGCCACTGGTGCCGGTGGTGAAGCAGGTGCTCGTCGACGCCGTGAAGGGCCTGGGTGTCTCGAAGTTGCCGGCGTTCAAGGAGGCGGTCGCCGCGCCGCCTCCAGTCGTCGAGCCTCCACCGCCGCCGCCGCCGGTCGTGACGGCTCCCGTCGAGGTGGTGCAGCCCGGCTCGCCGCCAGCCCCGACGTCGGTGCGCAAGCCGGTCGGCTTCGCGCTGCTCGGCGTCGGCGCGGCTGGAGCCATCGCTGGCGGCGTGCTCGTGCTGCTCGCTCAGGCTCAGGCGAGGGCGCTCATGGTCGACGCACGCGGTTTTCTGCCTGCAGGCGCCGACGAAGCAACGCTGGCGAAGGCGCGCGCGGCGAACACCCAACAGCTCGCCGGCCTCGTCGCGCTCGGTGGTGGAGCCGCGGTCTGCGTCACGGGCCTGCTGGTGGCTCTTCTTGGCACCGCTGAGCCCACGGTCACCTTCGTTCCCCTCGAGCACGGCGCGCTCGCCGTCGTCGGAGGCGCCTTCCCATGAGCTCGCGAAGCGTGCTGCTGCTGGGCCTTTTCGTCGTGGGGCTCTCGTGTCAGCCCGTCGCGACGTGCCGCTTTGACGCCGACTGCGCGCCCGATGGCGTGTGCACGGCGGGGCTCTGCTCGCTCGCGCCGACGTCGACGACCGCTGATGCGGGCAAGGGCGACGCGGGGCTCGATGCGGGTCGCCAGGACTCGGGCACGCCCTTCGATGCAGGCGCCCCCGACGGAGGCGTCGTCGATGCGGGCCAGCCTGTGGATTCGGGCGTGGCGGACGCAGGCTCCGAAGACGCAGGCGTGATGGATGCGGGCCTGCCTTTCGACGCGGGCAGCTGCCAGACGTGCCCCGACGGTTTTGCGTGTGACGAGGCCCTCGTGCGCTGTACGCCGCAGGTGATCGCGCTGCGCTTCGTGCGGCCCGACGCGAACGACGTCTACGGTGGTGGCCGGCCGCTGCGCCTCGAGGTGCTGGTCGAGCTCGACGCGAGCGTTCCGCTCCCGGCGACGCTCCAGGTGACGTCGGTGCCCGCGGACTTCTCGGCGCCAGCGCTCGTGCTGCAATCGGGGCAGGCGCTCTGGGCGGCCGACACCACGACGCCGGCCGATGGTGGTGTGTTTGCCCTGACGGCCCGGTTCACCTTGCAGGACGCGGGCTTCTTCGAAGCGAGCACCACCCTGACCGTCGATGCGCGCCGACCCGTCGTGCAGCTCGTCGCCGAGCCCGCGCCCGCGCGGGTGAATGACGGGGGCTTCAGCGATCGCGACCCGGTGTCTGGCTTCGCGACGGCCTACAAGAAAGACGAGCTCATCGAGCTGCGCGTGGAGTCGACGATTCCGGTGACGGTGACGGCGGCCGACTTCGGGCTGCCCGCGCAGAGCCTCTCGAGTCGCAGCTGCTCGACGTGTTCACCGAGCCGGTCGTGTCAGTGTTTCACGCTCGACCTCGCGCGCGTTCGGCTCGACGCCTTTCGCGGCACCCTCGATGCCGGCGTGGGCCCGCTGAGTGATGCGCTGGGCAACCTGTCGTCGCCGGCGAACGTGGCGCTCACGGTGACCCGGTGGAAGTGGCGCCGCGCGCTGCTCGAGCCGAACGAAGCGGGGCTCGACGTGCTGCACCCGCCCGCGCTCGACGACGACGGCCGGGTGCACCTGGGCACCGGCTACACGGGGAACAACCGCGGCGCGCTCTGGCAACTGCTGCCGACGGGCGAGACGCGCGTCGACGTGGGCATCGACGAGGTGCCGGGGCCGCCCATCGTGCTCGGGCGAACGCTGTACGCGCAGGGCGACAACCAGCAGGTGCGCCGCTACGACACGGTGCAGATGTCGGTGGCCACGCCCTCGCTGCAGTCGACGGGCAACAACAGCTGCTCCAATGAGCGCTGGGAGGGCACGTCGTCGATCGTCGACACACGGCTGTTCCTGCTGGGCTCGAGCGGTCGCGTCTTCACCGGCACGCCCGTGTCGAGCAACACCTGTGACAACTGGGGCAGCCAGCCCATCTGTTGCCCGCTCGACTACTTCGCGCCGCGGGGCGTGATGGTGGCCCAGCCGCTCGCAGGGACGGCGGCGCGGCTCTTCTATGGCCGCGCCGAGATGCGCACCTCGTCGGGCATGATGCGCGTCGACTACTTCCCCAGCGCGGTGCCCAACTTCCAGCAGGAGCGGGCGGCGACGAACCCGCAGGGCACCACGAGCCTCGCGGTGTTCGACGACGTGGTGGCCAGCACCTCGCGCATCGCCATGCCGCGCAACACGGTGGCCGTCTCGGTGTGGAACGCGGAGCTGTCGACACGGGTCGATGGCCGCATCGCGGCAGACGCCGGCACCTCGTACGGCCCGCTGGTGGTGCAGGGCCCGCGCGCGCAGCCGACCTTCGTCTTCGGTGACGGCGTGGGAACGCTGCGGCGGTTTCCCTATTCGCCTTCGTCGATGCCCGATGGCGGGGGGCTGGCGAACGAGCTCACGCCGATCGCGGGCGTCGACGCGCTCGAGGGTGGAGCGTTTGGAGCGGCGGCTCCGGTGCTGGGCGCGAACGGGCTCGTGTACCTCGTGAGCCCCGTCACCGGCCGCCTGTCGGTGGTGAACCTGGCGACGGGCGCGGTGGAGTGGACGGCCGCGAACGCCTTCCTGCCCGGTGCGGTGAGCCCCGCGCTCGACGTGCTGCGAGACCGGGCGTTGACGAAGCAGTGTGCGCGCGGCGCCGGCCTGCTCTACGTGGCGGTGCGCAACGACTCGGCGCTCACGGCGGTGGTGGTCGACTCCGCGGGCCTCGAGCCGAGCTCGCCGTGGCCGCGCTTTCACCACGACAACGGCAACACGGGGAACCCCGAGACGCCGCTGACGCCGTGGACCTGCCCCTGAAGCGCGGCGTCACTTCTTCAGAATGCCGTCGAGCACCATGGTGCTGAGCGTCTGCACCATCGGCTGGTACGAGAGCGTCTCGCGGAAGAGGTTGTGCTGCACGACGAGGCCGATGTTGCCGAAGATGATGGCGTTCGCGAGCGTCATCGGGTCGACGTCGGCGCGGAACTCCTTCGTCTTGCTCTGGCCGTACTTGATGATGCCGGCCACGGCGAGCACGTAGACCTGCAGCGCGTCTCGCAGGGCCTGGGCCACGTCGGCGCTGTTCTCGGCGGCCTCGGCGCCCACCATTCCGTAGAAGATGCCGTGTTCGCGGTTGTCTTGCAGGAAGCGGCCGGTGTGCTCGACGAAGCCCTTGAGCTGCTGGTGCGCCGTCCACTTGGCGCCCTGGTTCAGCATGGGCTCGAAGCTGGCGACGAAGCGCTGGTGCAGCTCTTCGATGGCGGCGAGCAGCAGGTCTTCCTTCGTGGGGAAGTGCCAGTAGAGGGCGCCGGGCGTCATGTGAATCGCGCGCGCGAGCTCGGCCATCGTCGTCGCGAGAATGCCGCGGCGAGCGAACAGCGTGATCGCCGAGTTGAGAATCTCCTGCCGTGTCTTGACCGCGCGGTCCTGCTTGATGGCGCGCTTCGCCGGTTCCCGTTTCATGAGGCGTGGAAGATAAACCTTCCTCTCTGAATGTCAGCGTCTCATCGCGCGCGATGCGTCATCTCGTCAGGGCGCGCGGCCGCACGGCGTCCATTCGCCCCAGAAGGAGCCCGCCATGATGCCCATCACGTTCTTCAGCCTGACGACGTTCGATGCCTGCTTCGGCGCTGATGCGGCCCTTCTGATTCGCCTTCGCTGATTCGCAGTGCCCAACAGGTTCGTGACGCCTCTGGTGAGGCGAGTGGCTTGTCACGCCATCGAGACGGGTTCGACTCCCGTACGAACCGCAGTGGTCGTGATGCCGGGCTGGCAGTGGTGGTCCATGCAGCCGCCTGAAGAGCGGAACATTCTGGTTCGATTCCAGAGCTCGGCGCAGTCGTGATGTCCAGGTGGATGGAATGGAAGACACGCCGCGCTCAGACCGCGGTGCCCAGTCGGGCGTGCGGGTTCGACTCCCGCCCTGGATATGTGAAGGGTTGACCCCGCCGGAGCGTGGCCCAATGGAAAGATTCGCGGCGAGTGCTGATAGTGTCGCGTCGTGATGCTGGAGCACTTCGAGAACCCACGAAACGTCGGCACCCTCGACAAAGCAGCGCCAGACGTGAGCTCGGCGCTCGAGAAGTCGGGGCAGTGCGGGCTGGTCGTTCGGGCGCAGCTGCAGTTTGGCCTCGATGGTCGCGTCGTGGAGTGCCGGTGGAAGACGTTCGGGTGTGGCGCGCTCGTCGGTTCGATGTCGTGGCTGAGCGAGTGGGCGCGCGGGCGGGCGTTGACCGAGCTGTTGGCGCCGCCCATGGCGTTGCTGACGGAGCAGCTCGCGCTCACCGGAGACCGGCTGCACTGTGGTGAGTTCGCGGCGACGGCGTTGCGGAGCGCGGCGGAGCAGGCGCTCGCGAAGCTGGCTGCGAAATGAGGCGTCGAACGCTGTGTCAGACCGGGCGTTGCCGTGACGTCCAGGGTTGCATGATTTTCAGCGCGAACAACTCGATGTGGTCGCCCGGGGCGAAGTATCCGTCGCAGAGCGGCTCTTCGTCGAAGGGTCGTGTGCTGCCCAGCGCTTGAACGCTCTTTGACGAGAGCATTCACGAGGCCGGGTGGCGAAAGCTCCCCGGCCTCTTCTGCTTTACTGACGTGCAATTCATCACATGGACGGAATGTGACCAATGGTGGTCCAGCGGGCCGTAACCCCGCCGCTCGTTCGCGCGAGCATGGTGAGTTCGATTCTCACTCCGCCCACTCCTCGGGTCCGTCGCTCGACTGGCAGAGCAAGCGCCGCTTACGCGCGAGGATGAGGGTTCGACTCCCTCCGGTCCCACAATGCGGGTGTCGCCAAGCGGGAAGGCATCAGGCTTCCACCCTGACACGCGCGGGTTCGATCCCCGCCACCCGCTTTGGTTGTGATTGTGGGCGTTGGGTCGTGAACAGGGTGTAGCGAAGTGGTATCGCGCTCGCGTCGGAAGCGAGAGATCGCAGGTTCAATTCCTGCCGCCTTGATGTGATTCATCGCGGGGTAGATCAGGTGGCAGATCGCCGGGTTCATACCCCGGAGGCCGTCGGTTCGAGTCCGACTCCCGCAATTCGAGACATGGAAGGTGAACTGGCGATGGCGCCAGACCTCATTCGAAGTGAGTGGGCGTCTTCACGGGCGTGGGGTTCGAGTCCTCCGCCTTCCGCATTGGAGAGTGAACGCTGATTGGTCGGCGGCCCGCCTGGAAAGCGGCGCAGTCCCGCAAGGGCTGGGGATCGTGCCCTCGCTCCCCGCTGTTTTGGAACGTCATCTGGCTCGTGGGTGCCAGCCCGTCTGCTACGCGGTGAACTCCGAAAGGAGAGGCAGGTTCGACTCCTGCACGTTCCGCTGCTCGGTGTCACGCGCCCACGATGTTCATGCTCGACACGGGGAAGGTGTCGGTCATGTACGAAGCGAACGCGTCGCTCACCGCCAGGTCACGCAGGCGGGCCCGAGCGAATGGCGTCCACGCAAGAGCGTCCCCACGCGCAAGGCGCGCCGGGAGCTGGGCATTGCCGATGGCAGCGCGAGCGAACGAGCAGAGGTCGGCGCCCAACTCCAGCGCCTGCTCGACGTCGCCGCGTGACTTCAAGCCGCCCGCAACGATGAGCGGCAGGTCGCGCGCTACCCGGCTGCGGACGTATGGCAGCAACCGCTCGGTTGGGTACTTGCGCGTGAGGGCGCCGAACTCGAAGGCCGACAGGTGCCCCCACGAGATGCCGTCTTCGACCAGCCACTGCATCAACTGCACGTTCTCGTCGAGGTCGAGGCCGGTCTCGAGCCCGAAGCCCTCGAAGCTCATGCGATAGCCGACCACGAAATCCTTCGGGACCTTCGCGCGAATCGCTCGAACGCATTCCCGCGCGAAGCGACCGCGATTCTCCAGGCTCCCGCCCCAGGCGTCGGTGCGCGTATTCGTCATCGTGCTGGTGAACTGCGTCTGCAGGTAGCCGTTCGCCCCGTGCACCTCGATGCCGTCGAAGCCGGCCGCCGAGGCCCGCGCTGCCGCACTCGCGAAGTCGTCGATGATGCCCTCAATCTGATTCGAAGAGAGCTCGAGCGGAGGCACGAACCCGGGGACCGACAGCTCGTACCGACTGGCGCTGTACGCCGGCTGACCGGTGAGCGAGGGAATCGCCCGCGAGCCTCCGTGGCACAGCTGCGCAATCAGCAACTGCCCCGGCCTGCGGAGCGTGGTCGCCAGCCGGCTCAGGGCCGGCACGAGCGCGTCATCACCGAAGGAGAGCTGCCTCTGAAACGCAATCGACGTCCGCGACACCGCCGCGGCGCAGGTGATGACGACGCCGTAGCCATCATCCGCCAAGCGCCCCAGCCAGCGCTCATCGGCCTCGCTCGGGCTCCCATCGGCGTGGCTCTGACTGGTCGTCATCGGAGCCACGACGAGCCGATTCGAGAGAGGGCGCCCAGCCACAGTGAATGGTGAGAACGCTGCCTTCATGCGACCTCCCGCGTCCAGCGCGCCGCATAGTCGCGCGCGAAGGTCTCGACTGAAATCGCCGGACGCCCCAGCACCGCTTCGACGTGCGGCGAGACCGGCGCGAGCGCCCCGGTGCGGGCGAGCGCCAGGAAGCCGAGGCGCGCCTCGATGCGTTCAGGGGGCACGCCCTGTGAGAGGAGCCGAGCACGTCCAGCCGCGTCATCGAGCGAGACCGAGCGCACGGTGCGGCCGAGCGCGTTCGACAACGCCGACGCAAACTGCGCCTGGGTCACCCCGACTGGCCCCGTCAGGTCGAGCCCCGGGCCTACGAGGTCGTCCCGCTCAAGCGCAGCGGTGCACACCGCGGCGATGTCGCGCGCGTCGACCCACGAGATCGCTGCCTCCGCCGCCACGCTCGACAACTCGTCACGCTCGACCAGTTCGCGCCAGGCAGGGCCTGCGCAGAGGTTCTGCATGACGTAGTTGGGCCTCACGTGGGTGTACTCGAGCCCGGAACGCTCGAGCTCGCGTTCGAGTTCGAAGAGCGGCGTACCCACCGCGCGGTCGACGCCAAAGCCCGTGAGGTTCACCACCCGCTGGACCCTCGCCTGACGAAGCGCCGCGAAGACCGCCGCGCCCACCTCCGCGTGCTGCGGCACCGTGCGAGGAGACAGGTAGAAGCAGCGCCGGACGCCCTCGAAGGTCGCCGCCCAGGTTGAGGGGCGCGTCAGGTCGAAGCCTGTGGAGCGCCCCGCGACCCGCACCGCGTGGCCACGCGTCCGCAACTCCTCGACCAGAAGCGAGCCGATGGTTCCCGTACCGCCGATGACCAGCAGTTCCATGCCGTCCGCATGACACTCGCACCACGTTCATGCAAGCTGACGAGCTGTGTACACATCGTTCATACTTCGTGAACCATGAACCTGCGGCGACTCTCGGTGTTCGTGAAGGTGGTCGACGAAGGCAGCTTCTCGCGAGCCGCGCGCGTGCTGGGGGTGCCGCGGTCGGCGGTGAGTCAGGCCATCGCGGCGCTCGAGCGGGAGCTCGGCGTGCGGCTGTTGCACCGCTCCGCG
>JAEUJR010000374.1 GCA_016793585.1 Archangium sp. | reverse complement strand
GTCACGTCCTCGCTCACCTCGGGAACCGCGGCGAACTCGTGCTCGACCATGCCGCCGTTGCCTTCGATCTTCACGGTGGTGATGGCGGCGCCCTGGAGCGACGACAGCAGCACGCGGCGAATCGAGTTGCCCAGCGTCGTGCCGAAGCCGCGCTCGAGGGGCTCAGCGACGAACTTGCCGTAGGTGCCAGTGAGGGTCTCCGCGTCGACGTCGAGGCGACGGGGCTTGATGAGGTCACGCCAGTTCTTCGCGATCAGGGCCGGCTCTGCCATGGGACTGCTCCTTGTGTCGAAGAAGGCCACCAACGTACCCGCGATGGCGGGAGGACCTCTTCGGTGAAGCCCGCGCGGTGAAGCACGGGGTGAAAGCTGAAAAAAGCGAAACGGCTGGGCGGTGCCCGAGGGCAGCCGCACCAGCCGACGAACGCCGCCTTACTTCGAGTACAACTCGACGATCAGCTGCTCCTGGATCGGCATGGTGAGATCCTCGCGGTTCGGCGGGGTCTTCACGGTGCCCTTGAGCGCCTTCTTGTCGACGTCGAGCCACTGGGGAATGCCGCGGCGGTCGACGGTCTCGATGGCCTCCTGAATGCGGAGGATCTTCTTCGACTTCTCGTGAACCTCGACGACCGAGCCGGGCTTCGCGTTGAAGGCAGGCATGTTCACGCGCTTGCCGTTCACCGTGAAGTGACCGTGGCGAACGAGCTGACGAGCCTCGGCGCGGGTGTCAGCGAAGCCCATGCGGAAGACGACGTTGTCGAGGCGCAGCTCGAGGAGCTGGAGGAGCATTTCGCCCGTCTTGCCCTTCGACGAAGCAGCGCGCGCGAAGTAGCCGCGGAACTGGCTCTCGAGCAGGCCGTACATGCGCTTGACCTTCTGCTTCTCGCGCAGCTGCACGCCGTAGTTCGAGAACTTCACGCGACCCTGGCCGTGCTGGCCAGGCGGGTACGGGCGGCGCTCGATGGCGCACTTGTCCGTGTAGCAACGGTCGCCCTTGAGGTACATCTTGAGGTTTTCGCGTCGGCAGATGCGGCAGACGCTGGCGGTATAACGAGCCATGGAAGTGGGTGTCCTTGAGGAGAAGAGAGTGAAGGGTCAGACGCGGCGGCGCTTGGCCTGACGGCAGCCGTTGTGCGGAATCGGCGTCACATCGCGGATGAGGGAGATCTTGAGACCGGCAGCGGCGATCGCGCGCAGCGCCGACTCACGGCCCGCTCCGGGGCCCTTCACCAGCACCTGAACGTTCTTCAGGCCGTGCTCCATCGCCTTCGCGGCGGCGTCACCGGCAGCGACCTGCGCGGCGAACGGGGTCGACTTGCGCGAGCCCTTGAAGCCACGGGCGCCTGCCGTCGACCACGAGATCACGTTCCCCGAGACGTCAGTGATCGTGATCATGGTGTTGTTGAAGGTGGACTGAATGTGAACGATCCCGTTGAGGATGTTCTTCTTGCCCTTCTTCGCCTTCGCCGACTTCTTGGCGTCGCCTTCTGCTGCGGGCGCAGCAGGAGCAGCGGCCGCCGGTGCTACTGGAGTCTCTTCAGCCATGGTGGTT